>JBHLOG010000168.1:0-6764 GCA_048940765.1 Promethearchaeota archaeon
TTTATTGATTTGTAACAAAAAGAAGCTTAATACCGATAGTCTCGAACTTGCACAGGAGCGGCTTCAGTTACTACTACTTTACTCGCAGCAGGACCTTTTTCACCTTGAGTGATCTCAAATTCTACTTTATCGCTTTCATTTAGTGTAGCATATTCGTCACCCTTCTTAACAATGGCACTATGATGAACGAATATATCTCCTTCTTCTTCAGTTGCTATAAATCCATAACCTTTACGGTTATTAAACCATTTAACTGTACCTTCGGTCAATTTTAAAACCAATTTTCACATAAATTAAATTTTTTTATCAGTTCATATTGAACTATTTAAGAAAATGAATGATAGTGTATATAGTTAATGTTTTTCACCCTCAAAATATGATATACAAAATTTACATTCTTCTGGTTGATGAGTTTGTTGACTTTATTTAAAATTCATAAGGAGATTGCCAGATGGGAAAAATTGTTCCCTAAATTAGAAGAATGGGCTCAAGAATTAGAACAATTTCCTTTAGAAAATTCACAACTTTTCGACGAGGAGGCACCCCCGTGATTTTTGGTATGGTGAAATATCAATGAATTCTTCAAGACGAAATAAGTTCGAAATTTAGGCGGAAGTACTGGAATTTTGCATGAGAGCAAAAAGAACTCAAACATGGTTATTAAGAGAAACACGGTTAAAAACGAGCTCAATAAAAGAAAATTCAATTGAAGAACTAATTGAGGATACTATTACAACATATCACACCACCTCCCGAGGGGGATAGTATTAAAAATATTTTATTCCCTCGTCAATAATAACTTTGAGTTGAAATAACTTCGCGAAACGGTTAATATTCTTTAAATTTTCATATCAAGTATATGATACATGACACATTTCTAGTGTTATAGTTATTAAACTTCAAATCTTAATCATTTCTTGAAACGCTTATCGATTGAGAAATCTTTAAATATGTTTAGCTGAACTTATAAACATACTAGAACTAATTAAATAGAAGAAAATATTAATAGTAATTATTAAGCTTAAGTTGTATTCTTTTATCGATAAAAGAATATTTAGTTCATTGGAAAGTTTTTGCTCTTCTTTCAGTTCTGCTGCTTGATTGTTTATTATATGAATTTCTTCCGGAACCATTGATTAAATTCTGAGTTTAGATATCTCTTCTCCAAGTAGTTCTAAATGAAGCCTTTAATATTGTCAATTAAATACCGTTTTAACAGAATTGGAAAAAATTATATAGAAAACTATCTTTATTTGACTTTGTAAGAAATTTTAGCATTTCTTACAAAAAATTTTGGCGAATGAAAAATGAAAAATAAAAAAATTATAAAAGTCATTTTAGCTGTATTGTTGCTACTATTTTTTACTGTTCCATTAACAACCACTAAAGCTACAGAAGATGATGAAATTGAACTTGCAATTGAAGCAGGTTTAGAATGGCTAGCAGGACAGCAAAGACCAGATGGAGATTGGGGATACTCTTCCTCTCCTTCTTTCTACCTTGATATTGCTACTACAGCTCTAGTATTATTAAAATTTGAAGAACGAGCAAAAGAACTAGGATTAAACCCTTTTGAAACAGATGAAAGTGCTGAGGATTACTACGAATATGCTTCTAATATTATTGCTGGCTTTGAATATATTTTCAGCTACGCTCAATATGATAGTATAAATAGCCACATTTGGCTTCAGGGTTATGAAACCTATTCAACCGGAACTGTAATGATGGCTGTAGCAGCAAGTAACAATCCAGGATGGACAATAACCATAGGTACTGATACTTTGACATTCGAAGAAGCATTACAATACATGATGAACTGGATGGAGGAGACTCAAGAAGAAGGTGCTAAAGAAGAGGGTGGATGGGATTATTCGTTCGATCCAGGTGATGGTCAAAATTGGGCAGATCAATCAAATACTGGCTATGCTACACTAGGGATCGGATTCGCTGCTGCTCCAGCGCCTCATGGATTTGGTCTTACGATACCCGAATCAGTTCTAACTAAATTAGATACTTATATAAATAATGTTCAAGATCCAGTAGATGGTGATAATTATGATGGCGGTTCTTGGTATGAGCCAAATTACCAATATAAATGGGTTAATATTTTAAAAACTGGAAATCTTCTATACGAAATGGCTCTGGTAGGCGATGAAATTACTGATACTAGAGTAGAGAATGCGATTAATTATATTGCAGATCACTGGAATGATGTGGGTCAACAACCTGAATTCCAACAAACAAGTTTGGGATGGAAAGATTCTTATCAAGCTATGTTTACAATGATGAAAGGCTTTGAAGCATTTGGTATTGAAACTATAACCGTTGGAGGAATGGATATTGATTGGTTTGAGGAAGTCTCAGCTGTTATACTTGCAAATCAACATGAGGATGGTTTTTTTAATTATATAAATACTGGTATTACAGAAGGAGAAGAATCACAAGTTCTTCGAACAGCATGGGCTCTATTGACACTGGAAAGAATTGTACCAACAATAACTATACCAGTTAATGTAGACATCAAACCCGGTTCATGGCCAAATCCAATTAATCTAAAAAGCAAAGGAGTTCTACCTGTTGCAATTTGTGGAACATTAGATTTTGATGTGACAACTATTGATCCTATATCTGTTCATATTGGAGGTGTTTCCGCACTCCGTTGGAGTTATGAGGACGTTGCTACTCCTTTTGAGGATGGAGAGGGTGAGGGTCATGCTCTAAATGGTGATGGATACCCTGATTTGGTATTACACTTTGAAATACAGGAAATTATAGAGGCATTGGGTCTAACGGATTTTGCAGGCCAAAAAATTCCCTTAGAAATCGAAGGAAATCTCAAAGAAGAAGAAGGAGGAATACCAATTAGAGGATCCGATTATGTATGGATATTAGGGGGAGAAAAATGGTTTATTCTTGATCCTATCTTAATCGATGACCAAGGTGGAGGGGATTATACGTGGAAAGAAGCAAAAGAGCAACCATGGTGTAAAGGAGTAGGCACTCTCAAGAAACCATACATAATAGAAAATGTGATTATCGAAGGTACAGGAAGTCCTTATTGTATTAGTATATATAACTCCGAAGAACATTTTATAATAAGGAATTGCATATTGTTTGGAATAGATGTAGCATTGGCGAGTGCAGCACTTGTACTGTATAATACCACAAATGGGGTAATAATCGATAATTTTTGTTTCGATAACGGTGATCCTATTTATGGGGAACTTACTTCTGGAATATGCATTCTTGATTCAAATAATATCATTATAAAGGAAAATAACTGCACTGGGAACACAGCAGTTGGAATCTATCTAGCAGCATCTAATAATACTGATATTTTGGATAACAATTGTGAAGAAAATAATAGAGGGTTAGTAATTACAGGACCATCTCCTCATACTATTGGTGTTATATCTGAAAAAAATTCAGTAAGTAACAATGATTGCTCAAACAATGTTCTACAGGGTATCTTGATTTTAGAAGGAGCAAAAAATAATGAAATCATAAATAATAATTGTAGTAAAAATACATATGGGATTGAACTTATTAATTCTGATTGGAATATAATATTAGACAATAATTGCTCAGAGAATTCTCAGTATGGTATTATACTTTATGATGATGCCGACAATAATGAAATAAATGAGAATACATGTAATAACAATTATTGGGGTATTCTTCTCGCAGAAAATTCAGACGACAACAAAATGACTGGGAATGATTGCATATATAATTCCGAAAATGGAATAGTTATTAGTAATTCTGATAACAATATAATTGACATTAATAATTGTAGTGAGAATGGGGGGACTGGTATTAAACTTGTAGCTAATGCTGAACAAAATTTGGTTATTGGGAGTTATTGTACTGGGAATTATTATGGTATGTATATGAATGAAGTCTATTACAATGAAATATCAGGAAACGACTGTTTAGGAAATTCGTATGGTGTGTATATGTATAATTCCCATTACAATGAAATATCAGGAAACAACTGCTCAGGAAATTCGTATGGTGTGTATATGTATAGTTCCCAATACAATGAAATATCAGGAAACGACTGCTTAGGAAATTCTTATGGTATGTATATTTATATATGCCGTTACAATGAGATATCAGAAAACAACTGCTCAGGAAATGTTTATGGTACGTTTATGTATTATTGCTTTTACAATGAAATATCAGGGAATGACTACTCAGGAAATTATTATGGGATGTATATGTATTATTGCTTTTACGATGAATTTTTTGAAAATGAAATCATAGGGTGTTTTATTTATGGTGTTGTTATGTATTATTGCTGGTATCAAGAGGCCTATCATAATAATTTCAATGATAATAATTATTATAGTCTCTATCTTTATGAAAGCTACTATAATTGGATTCACCATAATAATTTCACAGATAATATTTATTATGGTCTCATTCTTTACGAAAGCTACTATAATTCGATTCACCATAATAATTTCATTGATAATGCAATTTCTCTATCTAGCCAAGTGTTTGAGCAACCTGCGGGTTATAATTATTGGTATATTGTAGACGAAGGGAACTATTGGTCTGATCGTGTCTATTCGTATGATTACTACCCATTAGATGAAATGGTTGAATGGTAAGAGACTAATTTCACATAGAATTCTTAGATAAACGTAAAAAAATACACATTTTTAAATAAATTAACACAAAAAAATTCGGTTTTTCAAAAACGAATTTTATTTTTTTTTTAATTTTTTCAGCTATAATTGTTGAAATTCTACCGAAAAAATACCTTTTTGCCTTTGAAATGCGGAATCCAAGTTGGTACATCCAAGATATCATTGATTTATTTAAAAAATTTAATATTGCTCTATGTATTCATGACTTTACAGGGGATTTATTACTCGAGCAGATTACCGCAAACTTTATTTATATACGATTTCAAGTTCAAAGTAATTCTTTTTAAATAGTTTAAAGTATTTTTTAACAAGATAGGAGATTATTTTTATTCATTTTGAGAGTGAGTTATACCAATTCTTCATTCTAATTTTTCTTTTGAAATGTTTCCTCTAGTAACAACAATATGAAAAATTAAACTATCTAGCAATTTTATTATCATTTCTTCATTACTTATACCATCAGGATTAAAAACAGAAGAATTGAAAGAAATTAATGAGGAAAATCAAACAATCCTCGATAAGAGAAATGAAATTATAAGAAATTTAACTTTAGAAAAAAATTAGATTAGGTTATCAATCAGTTATTTTCTTAAAAGATGCCACAACCACAAAAAAATTAGAGATTGTTGTTTAGAATTTGATTATCAAAAAATTAATTACTTTTAATTTTTATTAAATATACATATGATATTGTTTAATGTATAATTATAGAAATGCTCGTGTAATTTTAGAATCAAGTTGATCTGAAAAAAGATAGATATTAGTTTAACTTATATTTTGGATTGTAATGTATTTTAATTAGAAAGAGAATAATTTTGACAAAATTATAATATATATTTTTACGCATTTATAAAGTCAACAATATGGAATTATCAAACATAAATAATGTCGGATCGCGAGATAATCTTTAAAATTCTATTAATAGGCGATGGTTCTTCGGGAAAGGACGAATTAGTAAGGAAATATACCTCTTGTTGTTACCCGGAGGGTATTAAATTGAGTTTAGGTGTTGATTTCTATACAAAGACCACAACCTTCAAAGATAAAATAATAAGAATACAATTATGGGATGTTGAAAGTGAAGATATACAAGGATTCCTACTTTCCAGTTATTGTAGAGGGAGTAATGGAGCCATTATCATGTATGACATTACAAACTTCAAGACTCTAAAGCATGTGCCTGATTGGGTTCAATTAATTAGAAAAAATGCTGGCGACATTCCAATTGTATTAGTGGGTAATCTATCTAATTTAGAAAAATCTTGGGAAGTATCTGGGGAGGAAGGAATTAGACTTGCGAAAAAATACAACTTATCTGGATTTGTGGAAATCTCAACAAAATTAGGCGAGAATGTTAAAGAAATGTTTGAATCTTTTACGGAAATTCTAATAGATCATTTAGGTTTACAAAAATGAAAATTAATGATATAAAAATGATGAAAATTAATAATATTTTCCTAAATCTTTTTATGTCTGATGAAATTTTTTTAATCTCGTATTTATAAGCTGAAGAACAAATATCAAACAGTTTAACTGTAAAATGACAGTGGAAATATTTATAAATGATGAGATCATCAACATATTTAGCAAAAAGGGATTATTTATCTAATAATAAAAATTTGCATGTGATAATCATGGTCTTATAGTCATATATATAATTCTGGTAATTCAAATACATGATTCAAAAGACACAAAATAGTCGATTAAAACTCATTCCTCGAATTCATCATTCTAGATGATCCGTGCTTTTTCAGTCTCATCACATATTACTCTAAATCCATTTTCCCATTGATTATTGAATCTTTTTAAAAAGAATTATTAGCAATGAAAAAAGTATGAAAATATACTTTTTTGAAATTATAACGGTTAAATTCTTTAAATTTTCATATCAAATATATGATTACAATAAATTTAGTATTACAATAATCTTGATGAGGATAAATTATCATGTATAACTTATCAAAATAATTTAAAATATTTTATAACAAAATATGTTAACTTATATCAATAAATTATCGAAACTTCCTGACTACATCGGGAATCTAACCTCACTTCAGGAATTAAATTTGAAGGATAATCCGAAAATAAAAATATCGGACTCAATTGCTA
>JBHLOG010000169.1:0-6760 GCA_048940765.1 Promethearchaeota archaeon
GAGGAAAATTCTAATATAAATATAAAAGTTGATGATCTATTCCATTCAATAGAAAGTTTTATTGGTGTGACTGAGCCAAACTTACTCTTTGTTTTAAAAGCTCCTAATGACTCTGCACCCGATTTAATCTTCACTTTTAATATGATGCCTGAGATGCCTTCTCGAATTGATAAAAAAGTATTGAAACTTGATATTTTTTTTGATAAAGAACATAAGACAAGGAATAAAATTTATCTTAAAAGAGAAGAAGATTATACTATTACCTATTTAGATGGCATTAAGGAAGTTAGCCATGCTGATCTCTATAAATCAGCTTTTTCATTAATATTACACGTGAAATCATTCAATAGACCCTAATTAACTCCTTTTTTATTCTATTTTTTCAAAAATTATTTAAAAAAGATATTATTGTATTAACAATATTAACACCTTAATTTGGTGAATCATAGAATTATATTCGTTAGCAGTTAAGCTATTAATATGATTAAAGGATTAATATAATCAATTTATAAAACATCCGACGAAATAAATAAATTATAAGATTCGAAAAATAGTCTAAATTTAAAATTTAAATAAAAGGGTTGACAAAAATGAAGATAATTACTATTAATTTACCAGAAAAGTATTTAGAAGCTATTCAAATATTAAATGATATGGGTGTCTATCCTTCACGAAGTGAAGCGATAAGAATTGCCTTAGAAGATTTTTTAACAAAAGAATTAAAAATGTACAAGGATCTCGATGATGAAAGTTTTAAAATGTTAATTAGAAGCAAGATAAACAAAAAAAAATAATACACTTTTTTTTCTTATTAGATTTAATAATTTCTTGATTTATTGTCTTAAATCTTACTATAGGTGTTTGAAGAGTCTAAAAGAAATTAAGAATTAAATAGAAAAACAACATAACTTAATTTATAAATTATCTCATACCACATTTGAGAAAAATGAACAATTTAAAATCGACACAAATACTAACATTGCTTACACTTTTTTCGAGCGCATTATTTAGTATAATAACTCCAATGGCGGAAGAGATCTCTACAGCTTTGAATTTTAATGAAAGTCAAGTTGCATTCATTAATTCAATGTTTCTAATGGTTGGTGCAATAAGTTCTCTTATATGGGCTATTTTAGGAGATAAATTCAAAAGAAAAAGTTTACTTATTATATCAACACTCGAATGGTCAGTTCTTACATTACTCACTCTTCTCTCCACTAATTTTATTTCATTATTAGGATTTCAATTGATTACGGCTATAGGATTTGGAGCAGCCCTACCTTTAATATTCTCATTAACAGTTGATTTGACTGATCCTAAAACACGAGGTAAACGTTTTGGAACTCTTAGTGCTGTTTACGTATTGGGTTATGGTTTAGGGCAAATTCTTTCAGGTTTTTTGATTGACTACTACACATGGCAAGTACCTATCTTAATCATATCTATAAGTGGATTTATGTGCACAGGATTGCTCTTTAAAATTGAAGAACCATTAAGAGGAATTAAAGATGAGTTCTATAAAGCTATCGATGAAACTACTCCTGGCTTAGATTATAAAATTAAATTGGAAGCCCTAAGAGAAATCTGGAAAAATAAATCCACTTTATGGATATTACTATTGAATTTTGCTATGTTTATATCTATTGGAGCAATAGCTTCATTTTTTATTTCAATGCTTAAAAATGATTATGAACTTAGCTCCACTTTAGCAACAGGTTTTTTGATTTTAGTTTTTGGGTCTCAAATTCCAGCAGGACCACTATTCGGAAAATGGGGAGATAAGAAATATGAGACTGACCATACTGGAAGGATTAAAGTAGTATTGATATGTCTCCTAAGTGGGTCATTATTTTATATATCAGCATATTCACTCTTTTTTATTTCTACTGATTCAATTTTTATTATTTTATTTATTATTCTTACTATATGTGGAGCATTTTTATTTGGTGGAATTGATCCATTAACTCAAGCAACTTTAGCAATCAATCCACCACAAATAAGATCAACAATTTACTCCATAAATTATCTAACTTATACTTTTGGACGTAGCATAAGCCTTCTACTTCTTAGTCAATTTTTCGTATACTTTAACAATCTTTATAGTCCAGGTTATCTAATCTTATCAATAATGGCATTTTTATGTACTTTAATTATTATTCCTATTCTAAAATTATTACCTCGAGATATTGAGAGTATTAAATCAAGTAAATTGTAATTAAACAACTAATTCTTAACTAAAAAAATATTATGGAAATTAAAGCTGATCTATGTACAGGTTGCGGTCAATGCATTACCATTTGCCCTGTTCAAGCAATAAAACTAGTTGACAATAAAGCTGTTATTAATAAAGATCTGTGTGTTGAATGCGGAGTTTGTTATCGCGATGCTGAATGTATCGTAAAAGCTATTAGATATAGCAAATTAAAGTGGCCCCGAATAATTCGAAGTCCATTTAGTAATGTAATAACTCCTCATAAAATTAGTGGCATACCGGGTCGTGGAACGGAAGAAATGAAAACAAATGACGTCACAAATCGTTATAATTTCGGGGAAATTGGAGTTTCAATTGAAGTTGGCCGTCCTGGCATAGGGACTCTGCTTAGAACTATTGAATTGTTTACAATAGAATTAGCAAAATTGGGGGTAAAATTTGAACTCAAAAATCCAGTAACTGAGTTATTAATTAATGACAGAGGTTATATTAGAGATGACATAAAAAATGAAAAAGTTCTTTCAACAAATATAGAATTCAAGGTACCTGAAATCAAAATTTCTGAGATTCTAAGAATTATTAAAGAAATAGATAAAAAAATTGATACCGTTTTTTCAGTAGGTATGATTTCAAGAGTTGGGGAAAATGGAGAAATTCCAATAATCAATTTAATTAATCAGAAGGGTTTCAAAATTAGACCAAACGCTAAAATTAACGTGGGATTAGGAAAACCTTAGAAAAAGAGGAGAATAAGAATTTGACTCACACTTTACACAGAAAAGGAAGTATTGAAGATTTAGATAGAGATTATGTAATTTTAGCTATGCTAGCAGCAGGTATTAACGATAAATATCCAGATTCACGCTCTAAATTGTTAAAAGTTGGTGAAATAATAGAAGAATGCAATCCTATAAATATTATGCCAAAGAATCTATGGAAATTTTCTCCCATAATAACAGCGACTTTTAATAACATAGAAGCGGTGAAAAAAGCTCTATCTATACTTAAGAAAGAAGATTTAGGTATCTCAATTGTAGTTAGTGGATTGATACCTGAAATTAAAAAGGTCGCAAATGAAGTTGGCTTAGATTTACATACTATACATCTATCTTTAGGTACTTTTGGAAAAAAACAGTTATTACCTAATGATAAAATTTTAGAAATTACCACAATGTGTGGGCATCATTGTATCTCACCACAATCTGTCGAAAATTATGTACAATTGATAAAAAATGGAAAAATCTCTGTAGAAAAAGCTGCAAACAGATTAAAAAAGCCTTGTGTTTGTGGAATTTTCAATCTATCAAGAGCAGTGCAAATACTTAATACATTAGTTAAGGAATATTCTTAATTTCTAAGATGACTAATATACAACTCAAGATATAAATAGTCAACTGGTTTATTTACAATTAGAAAAAAGGAATTCGGAAATTATATTCATATAACAAAAATAGATATAAAGGTAAATATAATGAAAATAGCAATTATCGGGACAGGAAGATTAGGGACTGCCTTAGGTAAAATTTGGGCAGAAAAGGGGCATATAATAATGTTTGGTTCTAAGGATCCTCAGAAAGCAAAAAAATTTGCTAATTCAATCGGATCTAATGCGAGTGGAGGAACATATGAAGAAGCTGCAAATTTTGGTGATGTTATTATTCTAGCTGTTCCATGGTCAGGAGCAAAAGATTCAATTAAAACAGCAGGAGATTTAAATGGTAAGATTATCATAGATTCTACTACTACTGCGGTACCACATTTAGGGGGACCTCTAATACAACCCACTCCATCTGCAGCAGAAAAAGTAGCAAAATGGGCAGGAGGGGCTAAAATAATAAAGGCAGTTCATACAATTGGAGTAGAAAGTTTAGATAAATTACAATTTGGTTCCCAAAACGCAAGTTTATTTATTTGTGGAGATGATAAAGAAGCAAAATCAAAAGTAAGGCAATTAGGAATCGATCTAGGTTTTGATGTCATCGATGTTGGACCACTTAAAAATGCTAGACTTACAGAACCACTTGCTATGCTCTGGATTGAGTTAGCTTATAATCAAGGTATGGGAACTGATATCGCATTTAAATTATTAAGAAGAAGATTTGCGAAATAATAGTTTTAATCAAAATCTTTCTACTTTTTCTATTACATTTTTAATTAATTCGATGTGGATTTTTCGCTTTAGTTAATAGATAAACCTATAAAATAGCTTTAATTTAAAAGTTATAATTAATCACACATCAAATCGATCTCAATAATGAATATTTAATAGATATATTATGAGAGTTGCACGATATTATAGTAATGAAGATGTAAGAGTAGATGAAATGCCTAAACCAATTATCGGTTCAGATGAATTTTTGGTTAAGGTAAAAAAATCGGGTATTTGTGGATCTGATATCTTAGAATATTATCGAAAAGCTAAAATGAAAAAATTGGGTGTTAATTCTTTAATTTTAGGTCATGAAATTGCAGGTGACATTGTAGAGAAGGGTGAAACTATAACACATCTAAAAATTGGAGATCGTGTATTTGTTTCCCACCATGTACCTTGTTTTGAATGTCATTATTGTATTCAACGGCATCATACAGCATGTAATTTACTTCATAACACAAATTTCGATCCTGGTGGTTTTGCTGAATATGTCAGAGTACCAAATATCAATATAGAAAAAAAGGGAGTTTATGTTTTAGATAAGAATGTTTCTTATGAAGAAGCAGTCTTTATCGAACCCTTAGGTTGTGTATGTCGTGCACAACGTTTAGCAAATATTAAGAAAGGATTGACAGTTTTAATATTAGGATGTGGTGCATCTGGATTATTACACATTAAATTGGCAAAACTTAGAGGGGCTGACAAAGTAATTGCAACCGATATTAATGAATTCCGCTTACAAAAAGCAAAAGAATTTGGGGCTGATGAAATTTTTCATGCAAAAAAAGATTTACCAGAAGAAATAAAGAAGATTAATAAATATAGATTAGCCGATGTTGTTATAGTATGTACTGGTGCTGTATCGGCCGCAAATCAAGCTTTGGATTGCGCAGCTCCGGGAAGCAAAATTGTTTTTTTTGCTGTTCCAGAACCATGGGTTTACTTAAATGTTCCTATAAATAATTATTGGAGAAATGAGATCACCATTATGACTTCTTATGGAGCAGCACCAGAAGATCTTGATGAAGCCTATAATTGGATACTTTCTAAAAGAATTAATGTAATAGATTTAATTACTCATAGATTTCCACTCAGTAAGGTTGGGGAAGCTTTTAAGGTAGTATGTGAAGCGGGTGAGTCTATTAAAGTTATTTTAGATTTTGAATAACAATACAATCTTAAAATTTCTATTTATTGAAGAGTTCACTTCTCTGAATGTGCTTCCGAATTATCCAAGATTCCCATAAAGAATATATTTCAAATAAAAAATCTTTCAACTTTCTTTTTGGAAAAAAGATATCCATTTCAAGTAATTGAGAAACAGCATCATCTTCAGATTTTTTTATAGAGTCTGATGTTTTTAAAGCTTTATTGACTTTTTGTTGGTTTTCCTCGATTTTTTTTCTCATATATTCAAATGGATATATATCTGGATTTTTAACAATATATGAATGGCTTGAAGTTAGATATTTAGCATCATTTAAAAAGATAGATTCTGCAAGATTAATATCTTCAATATATTGTTCAATTGAGGCTTGTTTAAATCCATACCAAGGACCAAAACCATCAATTTCAGGTTTTGGCTTATCAAATCCCAAACAACTAATATGTAATATTTTTTCGCTAGGTAAGAAAAAACCAATATGTGCTTTTGAGTGTCCTGGAAGCGAGATAGTATTAACATAAAAATTTTCAAATTTAAGTAATTTACCTGGTTCGAAAGGTTGTACATTTTTACAATTCTGAAATCCATTTAATTCACCAAATTTTATTACAGAAGTATAATCCATTGCTTCATCAAAACCAAAACCTTTGTAAAATTTGTGCAGATCTGATAGAAATTCTGCTTCAGGTTGAGGGGCGTGAATAATACTTCCACTTTTCTCCCAAGCATGCACATGAGAGGTGTGATCTACGTGTGCATGAGTACAAACATAATTCGAAACGGGACCAAATTTATCATTTATAATTTCAATATATTTAGGCTCAATATTTAAATCAAGTGATATTGTAAATTTATTCCTACCTTCTTTAGGTAAAATAAGAAGTCCATCACAACAGGAAAATAAGAAAGGTGTTTTAATTTGATGTATTAGTAAAATATCTTCTGTTACTTTTCTAATATCAAGATTATCTATTTTTATAAGAGACATCGAAACGAATAATAGTGATCACTTGACCCAATTGCTTTAAAAAATAACATAAAATTTAATAAGTTATCTCTAATAAAAGTTAAATTTCTAATAGTATAATATGATTTCTGAAAATTATGAATAAGAAAAAAAATTATTAATTAAAAATAGAATTTTTTCTATGTTTTGCTATAATAGTACTTTCATTTTATCTTCCTGTTGGAGAAAAGTCAATATAAAAAGTAATAGCAAGACTATTGTGAT
>JBHLOG010000037.1:0-29101 GCA_048940765.1 Promethearchaeota archaeon
CAATGATTTGACGAGAAAAATAAAATTTTTGGATATCCTTGATTGATATCATCATACATTTTCTATTCTTCTTTATATTTATAGTATAATTCTTTTATAATCGCTTGGAAAGCTTTATAAACGCCACTCCCCGTCTTAGCTGACGTCTTGTAATAACCAAGAAAATTTTTCTCTTTTACAGTTTTATTTACTTTTTCATCATCCAAATCTTTTTCATCAACTAAGTCCGTTTTATTACCAAATAAAATAATTGGGAGATCTCCAGTATATTTTTTAATATCTTCATGCCAATTACTTATATGATTAAAACTGTCTTCATCAGTATGCGAGAATACTATTATTGCGGCTTTACTACCCTTATAAAACGTTGGACGCATAAAATTAAATTCATCTTGTCCTGCTATATCCCAGAAAAATAATTTACAATTATCTCCTTCAATTTCTTCGTCATATTTTGAAAACTGGGCTCCTAAAGTCTTAATATAATCCTTTTGAAAACTTCCTTGCGTATATTTCTTGATAAGGGAAGTCTTCCCAACTGCTCCATCTCCAATTACTGTAATTTTGAAAACGAATCCTTTAGCAACCTCATCCTTTCCCATTAAAATCACTTTGATGGTTTTTTTATTTAATTCTGTTTTTAATGCAATTTAATGAAATATTACTTTTTTTATTTGTTAATTTATATTAATAATAATAACGCGTTTTAAATATTTATATTGAAATTTATGGTTCAAGATCCAAATGATATGTTGTTTTGTGAGGATTGCAGGATGAATGTATTTCCTACTAGACCTAAATTTAATATTAAAATATTTGGAATATTAGCAATTTTTATGATCTGCTTACTCACCGCAATTACATTTATTTATTCTATCATTTTTTCTGGTATTTTTCTTTTTATTTATTTCATGTGGGGCTTTATGATCGTAAATCCATATCTTATATACTATAGCTTACAGCCAAAACAATATTGTCCGAGATGTTTTAAAAAGACCACTGAGAAAAATTTAGAATATAAGCCCTTCGGAGATAAAGAATCCGAAATCTATAAAGCTCTAACTCCTTCTAATAATATAAGAATGATTTGGTATTGTCCTTACTGTGGCAATGCAATTTCTAAAGGAGGAAAATTTTGTAAGTCCTGTGGGAAAAAATTTGAAATAGAACGGTAAGTTATTTTATGGAAATATTAGAGAGAATCTCAAAAATAATAGAAACTTTTTCATGTAATGAAATACAACTTGCAGTTGCAGAATCGTGTACAGGAGGTTATGTATCACATATGTTCACTAATATTTCTGGGGCATCAAAGGTATTTGAAAGAGGAATTGTATGTTATAGTAATCAAGCAAAAATAGATCTGTTAAATGTTGATCCAAAAATTATCGAGAGATATGGGGCAGTGTCTGAAAATGTTGCTAAACAATTAGCTACGAATATACGGATGATATCGAATGTTGATATTGGAATTGGAATTAGTGGTATTGCAGGACCCACGGGAGGAACTCCAGAAAAACCAGTAGGACTCGTATTCATCGGATTTTCTACAAAAGAAGAAGTTTCTGTACAGCAATATAATTTTGAAACAGATCGTATAACTTTTAAAAAAAAAGTTTTAGAGAAAGTAATTCAAATCTTAGAAGAGCTTAATCAGGAAAAAAAAAAAGAATAAAAAACCTTAATCATCAATTAATTTTCCATTTTCCATTATGCATTTTTTGGAACCATCAATATATTCGACTGTAATGTTAACATTGGGGGTAGTTACAAAATCCCAATGCATTTGAGAAATTGATGTACCTCCAAAATGATTATTAGACCCAAATGCTACATGAACACTTCCATTGATTTTTTCATCTGTGAGTATATAGCCTATTGCTTTAGTTATTATAGGATTACATCCAATTCCAAGTTCAGCAACATTATATGTTCTTAATTCAGGTAAATTCAATTCTTTATCAAGTTGTTCACGTTGCTTAAAACAGGAAATCAAATCTTCAATATTATTATCTGAAGAGACTTTATCTATTAATAATTTGCCAGCTTTAAATGTAAGTTCTACATTTCTTATAACTTTTTGATTATAATATCGTTCTAATGTTAAAGGGCAAAATATCTTTCCTTCTCCTTGTGATTCATGTGTAGCAAAGTAAACCTCTCCTGCTGGTAAATTTCCTCCTAAATCCCCTATTGCAATCTGTTCATCTGAAATTATTCCATCATCAAGAACTTTGGGTCGATTTTCAATTGAAACCCAGAAATCAGTACCGAGATCGTCGTTTATATGGACATTTTTAGCTCGTTCAAAATAGTTTCCTAAATTCATAGTAATCTCAGTTAATTTTTCTGAAGGAATACTCATCCCATCAACAATAAATTTTTCAAATAAATCATAATCAATATTATAGTAATGTGCTGCTTTTTTCGAAGGCCATGCGGCATAACACCATTTTTTTCCTGGAGCGTATTCTTCTTTCATTCCATAAAGTATTTCTCTCCATGCAGTTCGTGATTTTTGATCAGCTTCTAGTTTTTCTTTTGGTACTTTATTACGAACGGAAGGGTCCTCGAGAGGTTCTATAATAATATAAGCATCAATATATTCAAACATTTTTACATAATGTAATGGCGTTGTTCCAAGTGTTTCAACTTTTATTTGATCATCAGTAAATCTTGTTTGATCAAAATAATCACTATATGAGAATATATGAGGTATTCCTCCTTTTCTGAGAATACTTAATCCTATTTCTTCTAGAAGTTCATGACAATAAAAACCACCTTCTATAAGAATTAATTCGCCCTCCTTCTTGATATTTATACTTTTAGCGATATTCTCGGCACATAATTTAATTTTTTCTTTAGTAATCATATCCTCATGAAATATTGGATAAATAATATTTCTTATTAAATACTGTAAATAAGATCAAATGGAATACTAATCAAAGGATTTATTATCAAAAGTTATTATATTTAAAATAATGCAATGAATATATTAAATGAAATATTCTACTCAAAAATTCATCATATAATATTGATTAATTAATAATGGTTATTCGTGAAGCTGGATTACTATTCAGAGGTTATACTTTAGTCAAAAAAAGCTACCATAAAACTACAAAAGGAAAAATTGATAAAGATTTAAGAAGTGGGTTGTTAACGGCAATTTTAAATTTTGCTCAGTCTACTTTTTCAAAAGATCTAATTGAATATTTTGAGGGAAAGAAATATCTTATTGCATTTATTGGAGATGATATTAATTCTGAGGACGGTTTTGAACCTGAACTTCTAATTTCTTATGCTATTTTAGATAAAGAGAAAAAAGTGGAAAAATATATACGTAAAGTTGTCCGACCATTATTAAAACAAGTGTCAAGGGAATTTAAGTCTATAGGTACAGGAAAAAACTTGTCTCAAGTATCTCAATTTAAGGACTTCAAACATAGCCTTGACAGGATTTTCGGATCTGATACTCAAACTGTCGATCAAAAATTGAAAGATATTTTTTAAAAGAATTTTAGATCTATTCGAGAAATTTAATATCCTTATTTTGTTTCTTTTTGCTTTTTTTTTAAAAACCAGAATATTAATGGTAATGCAATAGTTGCATCAGAGATTATTGTGGAATATTTTGCGGACTCATTTATTTTTCCCCATGAAATACTCTCTCTCAAGGTGGCTCCACTTAATCCTCCTGGCTCGGGTCTATCCATAGTAATCTGTATAGCATACATAGCGGAATTCGGACAAAACTGTAATGATTGCATTATAAAATTTTTCGGAACTCCACCTCCCACAATACATATTCCCGCAGTTTTTGCGTCCCATGCTAAATTAACCATTTCTAACATATCTGCAAAATGGTTTAAATTTAGTTTTTGATGGTGAAATCCTAACTGCATTGCTAGACCTGAGTCTGTAAATGCCGGGCAAAAAATTCGTATCTTTTTCTCAGCACATATTTGGAGGATAGAACATGAGTTCTTTGGAAGTTGATCTCCGAGAAATTTTAAAAATGAACTGACAGACATTTGCATATCTGGTATTTTTAATTTTGATACAAAATCTTCAATTCCTTCATAAATTTTATTTGGCATAAATACATCAAAAATTCTGTTAATATCTTCTTTATGTAAATCACTATCGTCAATATCTTTGGATTGAATATCTCCTTGTAAGTGATGGAATCCTAAAGCTTCTGCGAGATCATGAGTTAAATTTGCCCCTGTAGTTACTAGTATATCAATAAAATCCTCTTTTATGAAGTTATAAATAATTTTTTGCATTCCTACTGGAACCATAGCTCCTGCTAAACCAAAAAATTTAATGCACTTCCGATCGTTAATCATATCATTATATATTTCACAAGCTAAAGCTAACCTTTTTGCATTGAACCCTGTATCTTTTAACGAATTTATCAATTCAACTATATCCGTATCTTCGGTGATATCAAATTGATTTACTTTTCTCAATATCTCTTTAATATCTTTTTTTGCCATCTATCTCGAAGTTCATTTTTTATTTGAAATAAAAGATATGAATTCTACTATCAATTTTGCTGCTAAATTACATGTCATTCTATTTTCTAAATCCAAGTTGGGAGCAACCTCAACCAGATCAAAACCTATGATTTCAAAGTTGTAAGAGATTTCCCTTAGAATTTTCCAAAGTTCCCTATAAGAAAATCCCCCTGGAATAGCAAAACCCGTACCGGGAGCAACAGAGGGATCTAATACATCAATATCTAGTGAAACATAAAGGTATTTAATATTAGCTTCTTTAAAAAAATTTATAATTCGCTCTATATAATTATCTAATCCTTCTAATATCTCATAAGCCTTTAAATAATTGATATTCTCTGCTTCTGCTATTTCTAACTCTGGAATATCGATATCTCTTGCTCCTACAATAAGTAAATTTTCATTATTAATATATTCTAAATCATAAATTCTATGTGATATGGTTGCATGTGAATACACTCCCTTATCCCATTGCTGGTATAAATCCAAGTGAGCATCAAAAAATATTACTCCTAAATCCTCCTTTCGATCAAATAGATCTCCTACAGTCTTTATAACGGGATAAGAACAGAAATGGTCCCCACCTATCATTATTGGAATTATTCTTTTATTTTTATTATATATTTCTTTAATAAAATCATTGATATTCTTGATACTTTTTTCCACATTTCTAGATTCAATTACAACATCTCCAATATCAGCAACTTTAAACTGAGGTATATGGTTTCCTAATTCTGTAGTTAAACCAATATCATTTGTCACATTTCTAATTCTTTTAGGGGCAATTGATGAATCTGGTAAATCTATTGAGGTTAAATAATCCCATGGTATGCCAAAAATTACAAATTGTGTATCTTCCTCAATATTTTCATCAAAATCAAAAAATTTCATAAACTTTTCCTTTTAAATTAATTTAACTCACATTTTATCAAGTGTTTCAATTCCTAAGATATTTAATCCTATTTTTATCACAATTTGTACGCATCGTATAAGTAATAACCTTGCTTTTTCTAAGTTTTTGTTCTCAGATATAACCTGACAAGAAGTATAAAAAGAATTAAATGCTTGACATAAAATTAATAAATATTGAGCAATTAAATGAACGTTATATGTTTGCTCAGCAGAACTCACTATTTCGGGGAAATAAATTAAATGTTTTATTAAGTTTATTTCGTTTTCATGATTTAATATATCCCAGTTAATATCAGAACTTACAGATATCTCCGATTTTGATAAGATTGATGCAATCCTTGCATAACAATATTGAATATATGGACCCGTTTCTCCTTCAAATGAGATGCTTTCATCTGGTTTAAAAGTAAATCCCTTTCCAGCACTATATTTCAATATATAGAATTTAAGGGCACCCAGTCCTATAATTTCTGCCCGTCTTAATTTTTCTGAGGTAGAAATATTGGCATATCTTTTATCTACTTCATTAAATGCCAAGTTTTCTATTTCTTCAATTATATCGTCAGCATCAACAATAGTTCCCTCCCGACTTTTCATTTTTCCCGTAGGTAGATCAATCATTCCGTAAGATAAGTGATAATTATCTTCTTTGAATCCTAGCATATCTAAAATTGCAAAAAGCCATTTGAAATGCTGGATTTGTTCATCACCGACAACATAAATCGATCTGTCATAATTGAAATCTTCTTTTTTCTTATAAGCCAGATAAATGTCTTGAGTAATGTAAATTGAAGTACCATCATTCCTTATTAACACTTTATCTTCAAGATTATATTTCTCCTTTAACCTAGCAATGATAGCACCATCTTCAGTTTTTTCAAATATTCCGCTCTTTAATCCTTCAATGATCTTCTCTTTTCCCCTTAAATATAAATCAGATTCATAATATTCTTTATCAAAATAAATTCCTAATTTATTAAATGTTATTCTAAAACCATCAATAGCCCATTTATTCATTAAATTCCACAAATTGAGAGTTTTTTTATTTCCTGCTTCCCATTGCCTTAAGATCTCATAAGCTTCTTCATATAATTTTTCATCTTTTTGCGCCATTTCGCTAAATTTTACATAAAAGTCACCTACGTAATGATCACTCTTTTTATTTGGTTTCTTATTATTCCCCCATTTTTTATATGCAAGCATACTTTTACAAATATGAATACCACGATTATTATACAAATTCACCTGAAACAAATCATGTCCTTTGTATTCAAGTAAATTAGAAAGTGATTTACCAAGCAACATATTTCTGACATGACCAAAATGAAGAGGTTTATTAGTATTTGGAGAAGGATATTCGATTACAATTCTTAATTTCTCTTTTTTCCCTTTATCTAGTAAATCTCGAATCTTACCATAATTATTTTTAAATTCAAAAATATTCTTAAGAATATAATTCGATTTTATTTTAAAATTTAGATAAGGACCAATAGCTTTAACTTCATCTAAAAATTCAATTTGTCTAATTCTATTTTCTAAATCTTTTGCAATTAAATCTGGTGTTTTATTTTCGATTTTTGCAATCTTAAAACAAGGAAAAGCATATGTGAATTCAATATCTAAAGGAGGTATTTCTATAAGGGCTTTAATCTCCTCCATTTTAAGATCTGGAATATATCCATCTAAAAGTTCGGCGATAGTTTTCTTGTCAATGAATTTCATTTTTAAAAATAGAATATTATCAAAAAATGTAATTAATATAGAGTTTATTACTTTTTTTAGTTTTGATAAATATATCCAAAATAGCTCATAAAATTTATGATATTGAAATTAGCGATAAATTATTAAATATATGTCATTTGAACAAGAAGCTAAAAAAAAATCACTATAGATTGTTTATTTTTAATGAAAACGTTATAGAATTAACTGATAATTAAATTTGAGATTTAAAAATATTAAACTGTTAAAATAAGATTAATTAATAATAATTTTATATTAATTTCAAAAAAAATTTAAATTAATTTCTTATAACCTTAAAATCTGATATTTGAGAAATAATGAGCGAAAAAAAAAACAATTTTATATTGAAATGGGATGATGATAGAGGTCAATATGTACCAATCGAATCTGATGAGGATATGAACGAAGGAATCTTCATAGAATTGATTGATGATAAAAAATGGAAATATTTTTACATTAAGGGAGCCTCCTTAATAGCACGTCCTACAGCACTTAGAGCTGCAAATGGAATTTCAAAAACTGGGTATATTCATCCTAAAACTAATTTACGTTATGGTGTTGAATGTAGTCTCGATGAAGAAATTTCCCCTTATGAAGATATGCCAGAAAAACTTAGGAAATCCCAACGCACGTGGTATAAAGGTGAATATAGGCAATATTAAATTACAAATCGTTTGTTATTCTTTCTTATTCTTCTTTTTTAATAAGAAAAGTAACATTGAACATTAAGAAAGTTAATTCTTTTTATATTAGATTATTAGATTAAACAACTAATTCAACTGTTTCTTCCCTTAAATTCTTCCGCTTTACTATAAAATCCCTAACTTTTGGTATTATTTTGTCAAAGATTACAAATAAATAAGGTACGCCCTGATTGGTCAAAATTATTGAATCATATATTAATAATTCAAATCCGGATGGTCTAATTCGAGTAACAAGTAAGTAAGACTCCATCATGAAAGAAAGCATAAAGCCAGTCCAAAAGATGAAGATAATTGTTTTATAGTTATATCCTAAAAAGATTAATAATAAATATCCGCATATGACTGTAATAATTTCTACTATTCTTAAACTTTGCATATGCCTAATAGTGATGATTTCCAAGTCTATAAGGGGTATAATCTGTGATAAACTCGCAATTGATATCCACCCAACATACAAAAATATGGTCCAAAACAAAATCTCCTTTATACTTTTTCTTTCGAACATAATCATTACCCAACTAAAAGCTAATACTCCATAACTAAAATCCATCATAAAATCTACATAAATCTTAGTATCAGAAGGATAAATCTCCCGAATCCCCATATTCCACCAAATAATTCCATCAATCACTAAAAAAATTATTCCGCATACAAATCCTACAAAAATCGGGATTTTTTTTTTTTTTTTAATCAAAATCGTAATAAATATTAAAAGAAAAATAGAATCAAAAATGATGTAATCTAAATCAAAGATTCTTATTACATCGTAAGTTACTTGCAGCAATAATATCCCCTTAATGTGAACTCAAAAAATTAATATAAAATTTATTGATATTTTATAGAAACTATTATCTATTTAATATTTTCAAGTTTTTTATGTTTAATATTTAATTCTTCTTGTTTCAGTACTTATATGCAATGTTTCTCTCCTCGGAAGAATTTTTTAACCAAAAAGACTATTAGTTTGTATCCATAATAATGATAATTATCCATGAAATTTACTTCAATTCTATTTTAATTTATTCCAAAATTCATCAGGAGTTAGAAATTTTGAAATTTTTGAAAATGGACAAACTGCAATACAATATCCACAATCACTGCTATTTTCTACCCAATACTCAAAACATTTTTCAGCATCAATGTAATATTTTTTGACACCAGAATTGTTAGAAATATTTATTCCTTTAAAACTGGGTTTTCTCTCCCTTGAGATTGCATTAGTCTCACATGCATCAGCACATTTAAAACAATTCTTACAATAATTACTCACTTTTTCAATGAACTTTGAATTAGGGTGATCAGAAATTAGGGGTAAATCTGTAAATACTTTGCAAATTCTCACTCTTGGTCCAAATTCCGGAGTAATCAATAATCCTAATCTTCCTAATGCTCCAAGACCCGCATCTATTGCTAAAGGTATACTAATTGCAGTATCATTACCGCACTGAATAGCTCTATATCCTAAGTTTCTTATGAGGCTTCCCATACAAGAGATCAAAAAAGCCATTCTTGAGTAACCTATTGCTGCTGCACCCGCTGCTGGTTGAGCGGGAGCAGTTGAAATTGCATCCTCATCCATTACTATTGCCATAACTATTACTTTATTAATCCCTTCTGGTAAATTTACAGGTGTTTCAAGCACTAAGAAATCTGTTTGGATTCCATCTCTTAAAGCTCCTTTTGATGATTCTTCATTTGTAGAAGCGGGGCGCCTAAAGCCTGTCTTATAAAGCCATTTTTCATTTATATCTGCTATCCCAACTAAGGAAGCTCCATAAAACTTAGCGATCCTCTTGATTCTTTTAGAAAAAATTTGTGGATCCTTAATTTCATACTTAGATTTTAACCATTCTTTCCCATAATCGCCCATATATGGAGTCTCTTCTTCCCACGCAAATGCAAAAGGAAATTTTTCGTATATTGTCCAACCTGCTTTAACAAAGGCAAAATCAAGCCGAGAATATCCTGCTTTACCTGATGTAATATGTTTCATAATATTATTATAAAACATCTTCCCATAGGTAGGTAAAGATTTATCCCATAAGCGACGATAAATCATATTTTTCTTTTCGTCAAAACGATGATAAACAGTTTCGTCTATTTCATACATTTCTATGAATTTTTTTTATTAATTTATGTTATGTGTTTAAAATTTCATTACCTATTTACTTTAATTTAATAGAAATAAATTCATTAATTAATGTTAACAATCTCCATTGACAAATCTATAAACTAAAATGACAAAAAATTTTAAACTAATATTATAATCTCTTTAATATAAAACATCAAATTATTTTATATACATATTGAAAAAATATTTATTATAGAAATCTTAATAGATAACAAATCAAAAAAACAATAATTCGCCTTAAATTAGACTGAATTAGATAGAGACATTTAATATGAAACAATCGATGAATAGAAAGGGGTAATTTAGCAAGATGTATGATGCGACGTTCAAAATAGTTATCTTTGGAGATGCTGGATGTGGAAAAACAACATTAACACAGAGATTTCTGACAAATTTATTTAAATCTGATTCAACGATGACAATAGGCGTTGATTTTGAAGTTAAAAGCTTAGAAATCAACGGGAAAAAGATAAAACTCCAAATTTGGGATTTCGGTGGCGAGGAACGATTTAGATTTCTATTACCTACTTATGTAAGAGGATCTAATGGTGCTCTTTTTATGTATGATGTAACCAATTACAGTTCTCTAGCTCATATTGATGATTGGTTAATAGTACTAAGAAAAGAATTAAGAGCTGAGGATCAATTTCCCATAATCGTTGTAGGAGGAAAAGCAGATCTTATTGGTGATCGCGAGGTTTCTGGCGAAGAAGGAATAAATATCGCAAAATCTAGGGGTGTTGATGGATTTATAGAGTGTAGCTCAAAAACAGGTGAAAATGTCGAAGAAACATTCGAAGCTTTATCTCGATTGATGTTACAAAAATCTGATTTACTTTAAAATATTAGTGAATAGTAAATTAAATTCTAATTCATTTTTAAACGTAAAAAAATTAATGATTAAATCTTCAAATTATGTATCTATATTCTCCTCTTCTAAAAGCTTTTTTTGCTTTAATCTTACATCTTTTCTCCTTGTTGCTACCATAATTTGAAAATCTATATCTTTTTTATAGATATCAGCACATCTTACAATTTCATTAGAAATATTTTCCTTTACATTTTCTCCCTTAATTTGGATTCCATCAAATATAGGTAATTCAGAAAATTTATTTACTAAATTATTTATCAATTCCTCGGGTAATACATCAGATCTGTCTTTAATAGCAATTTCAATTACTTCTTCTAATTTACTATAAATTTCTCTCTTACTAAATTGACAAAGTACACATTTTGAACTTCTTTTCCTAAAGATATTTAGTATTATTAATCCCGTAATAAATTTGAAATTCCTTTTCAAAATATTTTTATCTTCACAACCATATTGATTGATGTATTTTTGTATATATTTTTCAGAGTTCCTATATAATTCAGAAAAATATAAAGCTCTATCAAAATATGCTGGAACAATACAAAAGATTCGGGTGAACCAAAAAGAGTTGATCCTTTCAGGTGGGGGCTCATAAAAGATATAATAAACTGTTCTTCCATCTCTTTCTTTATATAATGTGAATTCTTTTTTTAACATATTCAAATATGTTGATATTGTTGAACGAGCAATTTCTTTAAAATATCTTTTATATTCTTGTTCAACTTCCCCTGTTGTGATTTTATTCTTTCCTGCTAAATAAAATTTTAAAATAATTCCTAATATACGATTTTCATGAAGGCGTCCCGTCTTTATCTGCTGTTCTTCTGTTTCATCCTCTCTGAATTGATATATAAATGCGATTTCTGGGACATAATCTTGAATAACGTTATCTATAAGTTTAAGATCGGTATCTTTTATTTCCACACCTTCTAACTTCGTACTTTCTAACAAATATTTTTCTATTTCAGGTTTTTCAGACAAATTCTAATAACTCGCTGATTTGATTTCTATTTTATTTTACCTATACTATTAAAAAAAACAATGTATCTTAATAAAAATTTACGTTCTACTTTACTAGAATTTATGTATTTATTACTATTTCTATCAAATATTAAATTGATTTGAGATATCTTGTATTTTTTGAAATATTGTGAAAAATCATATTTCTTGTTCAATTAGAAAG
Organism: Promethearchaeota archaeon; assembly: GCA_048940765.1. Lineage (GTDB taxonomy): Archaea > Asgardarchaeota > Lokiarchaeia > Sigyniarchaeales > SOKP01 > Loki-b32. Next base: position 12,062 of record JBHLOG010000037.1, read on the forward strand.
CTATTGTTTAATATTTCTCGTATAAGATAAATAACATAATTAAATAGACAAGAGAATATATCTACATGAACTCAACAACATTTTAAGTTGCTTTAGAAGAAATTTATCCATTTTCTCCGTATTTTTCTTTCCACAGAGGATCAGATTCTTGTAATACTCTTCTCTGAACCTTTCCAAGTATTATATTTTTAGGAAGTTCCCCTATTATTGCCACACTATGGGGTACTTTATAATGTGCCATATTCTTTTTCGCCCAATCTTTTATATTTTGAGGTGAGCAATCGCAATCTTCTCTAATTGCAACCCACGCTTTAATTATTTCTCCAAACTTCTCATCTGGTAACCCACAAACAGCAGCCTCTATAATATCTGGGTGTTTCATTAGTAATTCTTCAACTTCCTTCGGAAACACAGAATACCCTTTACACTTTATAAGTTGTTTTTTCCTATCTCGTATTTCTATTGTTCCATCTTCGTTCATGAAACCGATATCTCCTGTTAATAACCAGATTTTGCCCTCATATTTTTTAATTGTTTTTTCTGTTTCATCAGGCTTATCAAGATATTCTAACATTATCTGAGGACCACTAATACATATTTCTCCAGTGTGATCGATACCAAAATTTACATCATTAGGATTTCCTAAGCATATAGGACCCTCTTCGAAATTATCAATGGGGAATATCCCCCATTCAGTTCCAGGAAAAGGCATTCCAATACTACCAATAGGGCTTTCACCAAATAAATTTCCTGCACTTACAGCTGGACTTGCCTCAGATAATCCATATCCTTCAACAATTCTTCCTCCTGTATTCTGAACAAAAGCATCCCGAACTGGTTTATGTAATGGACCTGCACTTGAGATACATAGAATTAATTTCCCCATAACATTTGGAAATCTTCTCTTAATATTTTTGAGTTCTGCAAGATTCTTAAATAGGATTTCAGTACCCGCATAAATTAATCCTTCTTTGCATGGCAGTCTTTCGATTTGTTCACATAATTCAACTTGTGAGGGAGGGCTCGGGAAAAGCATTATCCAACCACCAATAGTTAAAGTTGTATTCATTACAACTGTATGCGCAAAACTATGAAACAAAGGTAATACTCCTATATTTCCAATTCCGGGTTTTTCTCCACCTAACCATAATTTACATTGTTTGGCATTAGAAACTACGTTAAAATGTGTTAAAACTGCAGCTTTTGGGAGACCTGTTGTCCCACCAGTCATAATATACGTAGTAGGATGTTCCTTCACATCAATATCAACTTTTCGAACTTCTGGTTTTGTTTTTAGAAGTTCATTAAATTTAAATGCACCAGGAAAATCAACTTTCCCAGTTGGAATCTTCTTTACAAATTTTCCAATAGCTTTTTTTACTCCTTTAATTTCAGCTAGATCGGTAAGATTAGTAAAAACAACAATCTCTATTGTTGAATCTTGAATTATTGGTTTTATAAAAGGTTCATATAATGCATCTAATACTATAAGCATTTTCGGCTTAATTATATCAAGTTGGTGGAGAATTTCCACTGGTTGGTATGTTGGATTAATTCCGCTTACAATTGCTCCAATTGTAGTAGCAGCAAAATATGCTACAATGTATTGAGGACAATTAGGTAAATGTAAAGCCATAACATCGCCTTTTTTAATTCCTAACTTAACAATTGCTGTAGCAAAAGATTTTACATAATCCTGAAACTGCTTATAGGTAATCCATGAATCTAAGAACCAAATAAAATTATCATTAGTATATTTTTCCACCTGTTCATCCAATAACTCATTCAAGGTTTTTTCTTCGAATTCAGTATTAAAAGGAACATTTTCTGGCCACCACTTCTTAAACCAACGCTTATTTTCATCAACATGGAAAACCTTTTGCATTTTTAATGTCATTTTTTATTCACAAAAATGAAAATAATTTTTGTTTCTTGATATCACTTTGATTAATCAAAATTTAAAACTTTGTAAGAATTAGTAACTGAAAAACCTTATTTTTTACAAAACTCATTAAATTTGAGATAAGAAATTGACAAATTCGAAAAAATTTAAAAAAAAAGAAAAAAAATAATTAAAAAATAATTAATTTAGAATCTTCTATCCTTTCTCCTCTTGATTAAAATGGTAGCAACTCCTACTAATCCAACTCCAGCAATCAAAACAATTAACGCCCAGAATGCTTCTCCTTCGAAAACCATATAAACTGAGAAAGTAGGATCATGCCAAACACCCTGACCGGTACCATCAAATTCAGGATAGCAAACAGCATATACCATTACATTGAATTCTGTTGTAACTGAAATATCCGAAGCGAAGGTTTTTGAGGTTGTTTGATCTCCTAAGGTGAATGTATCATGCCTCTCCATTTCCCATTTCCATAATACAAGTGGCAAAATATTCGTACTTGCATTATATTTAGTTGCTGTTGGTCTATCATCACCAATTTCATAATATTTTCCCGCAATGTCAACAAAATTTAATTTTTCAGCAGATCTTCTGCTAATATAATTCCCTACCTTTAACTCATGAGTAGATGCTATATAATCTTCTTCTGGATCTAAAAATTCTTCCGGCTCATCTGGTACTTCATTAAGAGCTACATTTAAATGAAAATGCAATACCGTTGAGATATAAATAATTGCCAAATCTAATCCAGCTATAGCTGCGTTAGGTCCAGATCCATCATTCCAAGGAGCAAAGTTTTGATCTAATTTCACAAGTCCTTTAGCAGATCCTACCTCTGAATCTGTAATAGGTTCAAATGTGAAACCAAAGTAAATATAATCTAGATTCTCCTCTGGTGCTTTTAAATATGAATCTAAATGAACAAATATTGGCACTGCTGAAATATTTACATTTTCTAAATTTAATCCCCAAGAAATGCTTTTATTATCATTAATAACAGGTTTTTGGAAAGTAAATTTCTCAACCTCACCTAGAATTAACCTATGAGTGAGTTCAGAACGATCAGGAACCTGAATTGGTTCACCTGTCATATTATTCATTATAGGGGTGCCTAGATTGTCGGTTACATTTACATAACTCGAAGAAATTCTCTCATCCGCATTTGCATCATCATATAAGAAAGCTCCTGCTAGATGATGGGTAAATAAATAAAATTCAATATCACATCCACCAAATGCACTTGCAATTGCTTGCTCTGAAGAACCTTCTCCCATTCCTGTCGCGGCATTAAGAATTTCAGCAACATCAATATGAATTTCGAAATTTTTTATCCATAATTGAATTAAATCAAATGAGAATTGAGTCCAAATGGTTTGAGCAAGATCTCCCGGTGCTGTAGGAATTAATAACCATTCCATATAATTATCTCTCCATGCTGAAGCATTATTGGTCCAATCTGTTAATGTAGTACCGGGTACTGGAAGATCACCACTGTCAATTCTATAATCAGTACCTGTGTATTTCCACTCTTTAGTAATAGTGTAACCTAATGGGGTAATATTTAAGTTCTGCCATGTAATAGGATTTAGTATAAATAATTCATCTCCTGTGAATATGTCATTTATATGAATTAAAAACCAAGTAAGTATAGAAATTCCTTCCCGAATTAGATCTCCAGATACTTCTCTTCCAAGTTTTTCGAGTGCCATTATTTTTTTGAAGAAACTTAGTAATCTATTTATAGCATCGATGAATGATTTGTCATTATCCCATATGACAAGGGTAACTGCAGCACCTACTTCTAAATCATAGGAATAACTCCCATCTTTAGTAACTTCACAATAAGCAATCCCTTGTCCTACAGGGACTTCATAATCATTTGGAAGGAAATAATACTCTTTATTATTCCCAGGACCAAATGTTCTGACACCGGAAATTGTTTGAGTAGTATTTGCACTTAAAACGTAAACATTGGATAATTTTTCATGAGCACTAAGTTCTAATCCTTGTAGTAATAGTGTTTGAAAAACAGATCCAAGGATCCTTCCAGCATATCCTAAGTTATTGCTGAAAATTGCCCCAAATCCGCCTCTAAAACCATCAAAAATGCCGACATCTATTTGATCTAAATTGAATACATCCTCTGTATCTTTTTCTTGTCCCATAACAAACATAGGCATAGAAAATACTGAAGTTAGAACAATTGTAATAACCATAAAGGATTTGACGTTTAAATTTTTCATGTTTTTCACATATTTTTTTTATTAAATTAAGTTTAATGTTAAAATAATAATCAAAATTTTAATTTTTAATAATTTTTATTCTATTGTAATAGAAACTTTAAATTTTTCTACTATTATATGAGTGATCTAGAATTCTATTGACAATAACAGAATATTTATTTAAAATTCTTTATATATTATCTTTATTTAATAATATATTTAATAAATCGCTTAAAAGAAACAAAATTTATTATAAATAATTATAATTGGCTAATTATTTTATTGAAATTCTTTTTCCTCAATCAGAAAAGAGCTCTTCAAAATTTTTATTCTACCTTTAAGAATGTATAGAAAAATACGAAAATATACAAAATTGCTGAAATAATTAGGCTCCACACTCTTAAAAATTCAGAAATTTCTGAGGTAGAAAAAATTACATTTGAACCAATAAATACAGTTGCTATAAGATAACCAACTAAATGACTTTTAAAACTTTTAATTTTAGTCTTTCCTTGAAATAAGTTGACAATTGAGGTTATAAGTATTAAAATGAAACCAGCTAAATAAAATAAATCTATAACATCAAATCCTCCCAAATCTAAATAAAGAAACAATCCGAAAAGTAATATTTCAAGAATTTTTATGTTCCAGAAACGCTCTTTTTTTGAATCATCGACCCAAAATTGTTCATATTCACTTATTCCAGCATTATAGAATAATAATATAAAAGAACCGATTGCTAATGCTGTAAATAATGAATAAGAAATACTAAAAAGATATGGAAGCAAAGGAATCCATATAATCTCCCATAAAAAAGATGCTAAAACAAAATATTCAGGTAATACACTGACCGCACAGAAAATCGGTATAATTGATGTAAGAGCCATCATAATCCATGTAATTAAGGAAACCTTGGTATCTTCCTCCCATCGTTTTCTTCTGAAAGTTGTTAATCTCCATGCCATAGAAGCAAAACTAAGAATAGAGACAACTGGTGTAATTAAAGGAAAAATAAAAATTAGCATAAAATAGATTGCATTAATACCATAGAAAAATTTTAATCTAGAAGGAACAACACTAATAACACTATCAAATTCATCAAGTGTATTAGCAAGTCGATTAATGAATAGAATTAAAAAAAATAGCCATGAAATGCTAAAAATAAAAGGACAAACTAGTTTGATTATTATTGTCTTAAGTACTGGATCGTTCGAATACCATAAATTGAAATCAGCAAAATTATATATTAAAAAAATTGCTATAGGTACTAAAAGTATTACAACTAAAACAATTAATCGGCTAATAATAATTCCTTTTATCTCTCTAGGCATAATCTACATTAATAATTGGTATTTTTAATAATAATATAAATTAGTATGATTTTATAATTAATATCTTTTCATATTGAAACTATATTCAGAATTTAAAAAAAACAGTAAAATAATTAATTATATTTTTAAGTAAGATTAATTATTGTTTTTTCGCTCCACAATTTGTGCAAAACAAATCATCAGCTGCAAGTTTGGCTCCACAATTAGTACAATAATCAAACTTAGGCGTAATAAGAGTTTCTGCACTTGGAATTTCTCGAGGGAACATTTCAGTGGGTTCTGTAGTATCTTCTTTAACTTTGATTTTCTTTTTCTTTTTTTTCTCACCTTTCGGCTTATATTTCAAGCTTCCGACGAATGATCCAAACACCGCCCCTACCAAACTCCCTTCCAAAACTGCCGTGAGAACTGCAACGAGATAAGGTAAATCTGTTAATCCAATTAATAATCCATCTAAGATAGCTGCTCCTAACCCCATTGGTACTACCACAGCCAATATTAAGTAAAAAATTGATAAAACTATCATATACCCTATACCTATAGAAAGACTCGTATGTAGACCTCCACGAGGAGAGTGAGCAAAAATCCCGCTAGTAGCGGCACAACATAGAATCCATGGAATTGTTATTGCCATTATCAACATGACATCTTCGGGACGATAAAAAATACACCAGTGTATTGGAAATAAAAATATGAGTACAACACCAATAAGAGCACCAGCAATTAATTGTATGAAAAATCCTCCAATACCAAGCGCGCTAGTTACATCCACTATAGCATCATCAATATTCGCAATTAAGCCTCCTGTGACTCCTTCTGTGAGATTTAAAAACCTAAATGAAACATAAGCCATCGGAATAAGACAACACATTCCCGCTATTCCTGATTTTATTACGCGTCCCCATCCCAAGATTATCCCCTTATCATAACTAATTTGATGTTTTTAGTTTTCTTTATTACTAATCAAAAAAGCTTCCCATATATATATTTTTGGCTTAATCTTATATCAATAATTTTATTAATACTGTCAATATTTAAAGTCTCAAATATCTAAATTTACATATTCTTTAAATAAGAATTAAATTGAAAATATTCAAAAAAATAATTAAAATTAATATTAAAAAATTGAATTTCTGTTATTGAATTTTAACAATTCTACCGTTATCCATCCGTATTGTTTTATCTCCGTAACTTGACAAGTCTCTATGTGTCACTACCAATATTGTGGTTTCCATTTCTTTATTAATTTTTTTTAATAATTTCATAACTTGCTTTTCTGATTCGGGGTCTAAATCTCCTGTTGGTTCATCCGCTAAGATTACTCTTGGTCTATGGATTATTGCTCGTGCAATTCCACATCTCTGTTTTTCTCCTCCAGACATTTGGACAGGGTAATGATCTTTACGATCAAGTAAATCTACATCTCTTAATGCCGCAATTGCTCGATTTTCAATTTCTTTCTGACGTAAAACTGTTGGCCATAAAACGGATTCTACATTTTCAATCGCAGTTAACGTATTAACAAGATTAAAATCTTGAAATACGAAACCAATTTTTTGTCTTCTGAGTCTACTTAATCTATCTTCCGTAGCTCTAGCAATATTTTCCCCATCAAATATAATCCTACCAGAGTCTGGAAGATCAAGTCCTGAGAGAACATTAAGAAGTGTAGATTTTCCACAACCAGTAGGACCTTGAATAATAGTAAATTCACCAGATCTAATCTTTAGATTAACATCTGCTAATGCTCTTATGATAGCACCTGCCCTTCTATATTCTTTATTAACATCAACAGCCTCAATCATAATATCTTTATCAGATGACATTTTCTTTTGCCTCCTTATCCTCCTACTTTTCTAAGGGCTATTATTGGCCTTACTTTGAGGACCTTTCTATATGCCAAAATAAAGGCAACTAATTGAACAACTATAAATAAGGCACTAGTAATAATAACTGGAAGTAATCCTACTAAGATGGAATTAAACCCTAATAAAAAATCAGCAGAGTGCAAATAAGCTAACGCAGCAGTATAATGGAATAATACTTCAATTACAACAATAAATCCTACTAAAGTAGTAAATAAAATCATCCCTGAAACTAAAACCATTATATTTTTATTTGTATAACCGATACATTTGAATGTTGCCCATACGCGTCTCTTTCTTGACACTAAGATCCACGCATACAATAAAGAAAGAAATAAAGAAGTACCAAAGAAAATAGCAAGAAAGTAAGTTGCTGCTTCTCCAATAGCACCGCTGAATGCCAATTCCCAGAAAAAGCTTGTTAAAAATATTAAAATAGTATAAATCAACGTAAAAACGGTAAATATTTTTTTCTCTCGTAAAGATAATAGAATAGCTTTTCTCCACATTCTGAAAGCCAAATAATTTCACCGTAAGTTTTTCAATTTGTTTTTAAATTATATTTAAATTTATGATTGATTTTATTTATGTTATTATAACAATTTAATAATAAATATTTGGTGAAAATGTCTGAAATTGAGACAATTATTGATGGTTTATTAGATGAGGAACAAAACGTATTTGGTGTCGCAATAATTAATAAAGATGGTAATTTAGTGACTCAAACAGAAAATTGGGATATCACGAATGATCTTGGTTCAATCAACGAACTACTTAACCAAAAATTAGAGTTGGGTGAAAAGGGGATTAGTAGTATTACAATTCAAGGAATTAAATATATGATCGTAGAGAATACAGAAGAAAGGAAAATTGGTACAAATATCACGGGGAAAGGACACATAATTATTTGCCCTATCCCAATTGGAGGTACAGGAGCTCTAATAACCTATATTAATCCTCAAGCAGGTCCAAGAGATGCTCTTTTTAATGTTCAAGAATTTGCTTTAAAACTCAAAGATTTTGTTTGAAATTTTCATATCTTTTCTATCTTATTGAACTCTAGTAATGTGCAAAAAGAATCAAGTAAAATTAAATCATTTTGGATAATTTTATTAGTAAAAGATAATTCCATCCTTTTTTTCTAAATTAATTTTCATTAGATCTTATACCACAAAAAATAAAAACAGAAAAAACTGTTTATTAATCATTATCCATAATATTTGTGGAAAACCTAAGGGAAGAAATATCAGATGTTCATTATATTCGAATAATGATAGAAGAAATAGAAGTATCTCTCTTAGAAAGAGCAAAGGCTGAGGAAAAAGATTATAATTGGGAAAAAGCCGTAAAATTATATAATACTCTTGTTAAATCTTATCTTGACGACAAATCAACCATTGAATTAGCGGAGGTATTTAAAAAACTTGGTAACGCTTATTTTAGGGCTGCTGAAATTTCAGAAACCTCAGAAGAATTTTTAAAAAGATATAAGAATTGCATTAAAGCTTATGAAAAAGCTGGCAATATTTATAAACAAATTGAAGTCAGAGCTGAAGAAAAGCATTGTTTAGCAAATGCTTTCTACTACAAAAGTTATGTAGAGAATTCTCTAGAAAACGCAAAAAATTCTAGCTATAAAGCTTATGAACTTTTCATTGAGTCAAGCGAGATTTATTCTAAGGAAAATAACCAAGAAAGCTTTGTGAGATCATTAAGTCGAGCTGCATCGGCGTTAAGTTTAAATGCAGCTCTTACCAGCAACCATAATGAAATTCAGCAACTTATTAAAAAAGGAAGAACAATTGTAAAGAAAGCTTGGAAACTTTCAAAAACAGTTGGAGATCTTCCATCTATGGCCGAATCATTATGGGCTGATAATTTATTAGCATGTTGTGAAACATTTACGATTGATTTTAAATTGGATGAAAAATGCGAAGTATATATCAAGGAATTACTTTACAGGGCTGACGAAAGTCTAAAACTTGCCGATAATTGCGATGATTATAGATTCCGTGGATTAATTTACGCTCTAGTCGGTGATTGTTATGGTTTCTATGGAGTTCAGTTTGTTGAGGATGAAATAATACAAAGGAAAACTCTTAATAAGGGATTAAAATTACTCGAAAAGGGTTTGCAATTTGCTAAAAAAGCAAAAGATAACCAAATAATACTTTGGTCATTATTTTGGTTGGATTGGTGGGCATGGCTAGGGGGTAGGTATGATTATATTCAAAAGAGAATAGTAACTGATCTTAATGAGTTTATAAAAATAGGAGAAATATATGGAAACTCATATAATATTTTAATTCGGTATGCATTTGTATGGCCTGCTCTCTATTATAGCAATTTTGCACAGAGAAGTTTTTTCACTCCAGCTCAGAGAAAAACCCACGCTAAACAAGGGATAAAATATGCTAAAGAATCTATGAAGATTTTTCCAGTCTCATTTTGGGCTCCAATGTCATATCAGGTAATGACTTGGTCATACTCGCAATTAGCGATCCTGAGTGTAAAAAAGGATGAGCAAAGTAAATTTGTACAAAAAATGCTGCATTACGCTAAGCAAGCTGAAACAATTTCTAAAAAATACAATGGTGGAGGTTCTCGAGCTGCTGGTTATTCATCTTTGTACAAAGCTTACAAAACTCTTGCTGAAATTGAAGAAAATAAAGAAAATAAAATTAAAATGCTATCAGCTGCCGTAGAAGCATCTAAATTGAGCATCGGACACGCAATAGAATCTCGAACAGGCACAATAGCAGCTTTTTTACGATTAGCACTCCTCTATGAAGAACTTAGTCTCGTAAGTGGGGAATCAGATTCGTTAATGGAAGCTAAAGAAATTTTACTAAATGTTAATAAGGAAAGCATTGAAAGAAGATACAATTCATTCACAGCTGCTTCACATGAATATATTGCACGCATAGAAGATCGACTGGGCAATCACACGGCTTCTGCGGAACACTATAACAGAGCTCAAAAAACTTACAAAAAGTCACTTGAAACTATTGAATACAAACCATTGAAAAAAAGGATTAATGAAAAAATTGAATACGTTCATGCTTGGAATTTAATCGAAAAGGCAAAATCATACAATAAAAGGGAAAGTCACTTAAAAGCTAAAGAATGCTACAAAAAAGCGTGTGAGATTTTAAGAAAAATACCAAAGTGCAATTACGAAGCACTTTACTTTTCTGCATGGATATCACAAGAGGAAGCAGAGTATCTCAGTAAACAAGAAAAAAATAATGAAGCTATTGAGAGTTTTAAAAAAACCAAAAAAATCTTTTATAACGCTATTAAGACACTGGAGAACTCCTTTTTACAATCTAAAGATGAAATTGAAAAAGAAAGAATCAAGAAACTCGAGAATATAGCAAAAATAAGAATGAACTATTGCTCAGCCAGAATAAACCTTGAAAAAGCAAAGATCTTGGGGAAAAAAGGAGAACATATTGATGCTGCGGAAAAATTTTCCTCAGCAGCTTCTCAAATTAGGGATATTTGCACATTATTTATAATTACACGAGAAAGAGAAGAATTAAAAGCAGTTTATTATCTCTGTAAAGCCTGGGAGAATATGGAATTCGCTGAGAATTATATAGTTCCAGAAAAATATGCAGAGGCAGCAGATCTTTTCTCCAAAGCAAGCCAAACCTTTCCTGATAATAAAATGAAATTGTTAGCGTCTGGGAATTCTGCTTTCTGTAATGCTTTAAAACTAGGTTGTAAATTTGATCAGTCTTATGACTCAGAAACCAAAGCAAAATTGTATCCAAACATTAAAGCAATGTTAAGAGGAGCCGCAACTTCTTATGAAAAGGGAGGTTTTAAAAATGGAGCAGATTGGGCTATAGCTACTTCTTCTTATTTTGATGGTGTATGGCACATAATTAAAGCAGATGAAGAGATGGAGCTAAAAGAAAAAGAAACACTTCTTAAATTAGGAGGGCAAATTCTAAAATTAACAGCAGATCTTTTCGGTAAAGCAGGTTATGAGGATAAACAAAATGAAGTATTGAATCGTCTTGAATTGATTGAAAAGGAAGAAAAGATTTTGTTTTCTGCTTTAAATTCAATTAAAAAACCTGAAATTTTTGGAAGTACAACTGGTATAATCGCTCCGACTTGTCCTATAGAAATTAGTCAATCTCCTAGATTAAGTGAAGTACGTCAAATCACAGATAATATATTAAGAAGATTTGTAGAAGAAAAAATTGAAAAGAAAAAATATGAAATTATATATAAAGATTTTCTTAAACAGGACTTAATAATCCAAAAAAGTCAATTTAGAATAGGTATAGCTCAAATTGGTTTATCAAAAACTGGTGAAATTATATCAGAATTTTTTGAAGAGAAATCTTCTGGTTTGTTGGGATTTAAAAAAGATAAAATAAAAACTGTAATAAGTAATGTTAAAAAAATGGTTGATAATGCTGACAAACATAAAATTAATATTCTACTTTTTCCAGAAATGACGATTGATTTAAACCATATAGAAATTTTGGAAGATATATCAAATCTCGCCAAGAAATATAACATGTATATCATTCCAGGTTCCTATCACGACCAAGAAACAAAACAAAATATTAGTATGGTTATCTCTCCTGAAAAAGTTCTATGGAAACAAGAGAAACATATTCCCGCTATAATTCATTTTAAAGAAAAAAAATTTAAGGAAGCTATAGAAACCAGCTCAAGACCTCGAAAAATAATAGTTTGTAATACTGAATACGGAAGAATTGCTATTGCTATATGTCGAGATTTTTTAGATATGGATTTAAGAGTAGAATTAAAGAATTTCGAACCTGCTGTAGACATTATTTTAAATCCCGCATTTACTCCTGTTACCGCTGACTTTAGAGCAGCTCATTTTGATGCTCGTAGATCTATATTTGCTTACTGCTTCTTCGCCAATGTCGCTGAATTTGGTGATTCGCTAATCTATACCCCTGAGAAAGATCGTACTGAAAGAAACATTCCCACAAAGGAAGAAGGTTTGATATATAAAGATATTGACCTCTTTAAATTACGTTCAGAGCGCAAAAAATGGGAAAAAGAGCAAAATAGAGAAAGATTGTTTATTCAAAGCACAAGATAGGAGATTCGATTTCTTAACTTATAGAAATATAAAAAAATGACTTAATTGGTTATTATTTATTCCTTTAAGTTTATACGATATATTGAGGATGAATTAAATCTACAAACGGGTTTAAGAGATGTGCTTTTTAATGTCCAAGAATATGTTCAGAAGTTGAATGATTTAGTATAATTCTTTTTGTTATTTCTTTAAATAAAGCTCCAGTGATCTGATAAAAGTTTTTTCAATGCAGATTTAATTTTTTTTATATCTTGTTTTTTAGAAGTATTTGAGTATTGTAATTTTTCAAAAGAGGGTGGTTCATAACTTTCCTTTAATAAAGCTTTAAAAACAGCATAAATACAAACTGGTAAACCAATTAAACTATAGCCCCCCTCAAGAATATAAACTAGTTTTCCTTCACATATTCTTTCAGAGATTTTCAATAATTTTTCAGTAAATCTGTAATATGAAATTGAGGTCAACAGACCATTCCCTATAGGATCAGCAAAATACATATCAAAACCAGCAGCAACTATAATCAAATCAGGATTAAATTCGTTTAATATAAGTTCTAATAAATCCATAAATTCTAGGAACTCTTCATCAGAAATATTCATGGGTATTGGAAAGTTAATGCTCTTACCAAGACCCTCTCCCTCTCCCAATTCATTTATAAAACCGATATCCCCTTCAACAAAATCAAATTCATGCACAGAGAAATAAAGTACACTAGGATCTTCATAAAAATATTGTACTAACCCATCTCCAAAATGATTATCAATATCAATAATAGCAATTTTTTTATAATAATGAAGTCTTTCTCGTAAGTAAAGAATCGAATTTGCTATATTATTAAAAATGCAGAGTCCTGAACCTGTTTCTCGTAATGCATGGTGACCAGGAGGTCTTACTAGAGCAATAGATTGATTTACATTTTTATTTAGAACATCTTCAATTGCTTTAATGGTTCCTCCTATTGCCTTTTTAGCTAGTTCAAATGTGTCTTTTGTAAGAAATATCTCATCATTTAATAACCCATTCCCTAAATCTGAAAGATGCTTTATAGAATCAATATAATATTTTGTATGGGCTAAATTAATCACGGATTGATCTATTAATTTTGGTTCAATTTTAATTATTCTGTTATTATTAAAGATTCCTTTTTTCTCTAAATAAGTTAATACAGATTGTATTCTTAATGGTGTTTCATAGGAACAAAAAAAAGGATGTGGATAAGGTGGCGCGTGTTTTGTTGCAAAATCTCCATCAGTAATTATTCCTATTTTATTATTAACAGTCATATTAAATTAAAAATATCAAAAATACCTAAATTATTATAATTAAAATAGCATACATTATTTTAAATAAAATTCTAAAAAAATTAAAAAATAAAGTGTGTGTAAAAATGGAAGTAATTGAAATCTCTATGACTATTATTCTTAATATTATTCCACTTTTAATTCTAATTATCCCCTATTTATTCCTGCGTAAAAAATTTTTAGGAAAATTATATTTGCGAATCTATATCGGAATCTTGATTTTCTATATAATTTACTGGTTTCTCCCAATTATATTCCAAATAGGCATTGAACCTGAGAATTTAGAAGATACTACTGCTAATCAAGGTTTTGGGTTTTTAACTGCTCATTTTGGCTCATTAATTTCTCTATTTGCATTTTATCCACTAATCACTTTACCATATATATTTTTTATTGCGCCTTTCGTTTCCATATTGTATGTTTGGAATCGTTTAAGAAAAGAGGAGGGTTCAAAAGAATCAAATTTGAAACAAATTACATATCACATCACAGAAAGCCCAATAAAGAGAGTACGAAATGAACTTATAAGAAATGATTGGACGAGAGAAAAAGAAATTTTAAAATTACTTATTGTCCTTTTACCTATATCACTATACCTTTTGCAAGTAATCTTATCAGTTTCAGGTTTAGAGAGTGACCCCGTGATTACTGGAGAAACAGCTTTAGGATGGTTTCTTGAAATCTTATTTGTTTACATTGCAATATTTATCTTTAGCATTGAATTGCTAAATAGTTCACAAATAGCTTTAAAAGGCAGATATTTCGGAGAAGATATAAGAACACAGACCTATAAAAGTTTATATACCGTTGGCGCACCAATTTCGATTTTATCAATCATCTTATTCATTGCTCAATATACGTCATCAATTTTAATCATTATATACTTTTTTGCTTACTTTATAATGGCTTCAGTGATTTTTGTCTTATTCCTCAAAATTTTTGAGCCAATTTCCGTTTTAATTTTCATAAAATTGATTGATTGGTGGAAAAATAGAAAGCAAAAGGTTAAAAATATAAAAACTACAAACTTTTATTACGGAATAATAATAGCTTTTGTTGCTATACTTATATCTTTAGTTTTAAACATGGCAGCATTTCAATCTTTATTTATTCTTCTTTTTGAAAACAGCGACCACATAATTGATTCTGCTAAATTTGTTCCCCCCGTAAATCCAACGCTATCTGATGCAATTTCTTTCGATCTGATGATAATTTTTAATTTCATCACCTCGCAACTTATCCCTATCATAATAATAGCAGGATTCTTAGCATATATCATGAAATATTTTAAAAGCGTATTTTTAGGATTTATTACTTATTTCCCAATAATAATAATATTCTCAATACTATTCCCTTATCTTGGAGCACCTCCTTTAATTAATTTTACTACTGAGGAATATTGGATCACGGGTCAAACAAGTGTCATACCCCTCTTTGATTTTAATTTCTATACCCTCAGGACTGCTGCCTTAAATGCTAATTTAACTGGTGTCTTAGGTGTATTAGCACTTCCTTATCTATATACGCGCTACATATTTAATACTATTATCTGGATTTTAATCATTTTATATAGCAGGAAATCATTTCTAAGCAAGAATATACCTTTCGATGAAAAGTATGTAGAAAAAGTTGTATTTTCGACGATTAGTGAATATCTCACTTTTGATGAATATATTCAGGAAAAAGAGCAATTTTTAATTACGAAAAAGAAAGAATTAACGAAAGAAGAATTTAATCAAGAAAGAGAAGAGATTCAAAAACTTGTAAATATCTTAGAAGAACATAAGATGTTAAAAGATCTCAAACCTGAGGATGAAAATGAGAAAAAGAGGTTTTATTTTACATTGAAATATCTCTTTTTCAATAAACTTATCGATATATGGAAACCAGAATTTAGATATAATTTTGAGAGAGTAGAAAAACAAGGACTATATATAATCTACGATGATGGAAGAGGAGTCTTTGATTATGCTTTTCGAAGTGATACTGCTCAAGATCCGGGATTGGTTTCTGGCATGTTCTCTGCCATTACATCATTCGTCAAAGAAATGACAAAATCTGCTGAAGCTTTGAAAAAAATAGACCATGGAGATATCACTATTCTTCTAGAATATGGTGATAAAATATTCGGTGCATTATTTATAAAAGGAACCCAAAGTTCAGAGGTTCGATTGCCCTTAAAAGAATTTGTTCAGAAATTTGAAGAAAAATACAAAGATATATTAAAGGATTGGACTGGTTCACTTACCCCATTTAAGGATGAGGAAAACACAAAACTCGTAGAAGAGATGTTTAAAGAAGATTAAAAAATAATTTTTTTTACCCCTTTTTATTATTCAGGAATAGTTGCCACAGCACGGACCCAACCAGCACTAGCTCGAGCAATTTTTATTGGAAAGCAATAAATTGTTGCTCCCACGGGAGGTACTTTATCTAAATTAATCATTTTTTCCATTTGAAAGTAACCCAATTCAATCCCAGCGAAATGACCTTCCCAAATAATAGATGGGTCTGGTTTTTTAGCTTTTACCATTTTTTTCCATTTATTAGATGTATAGATAAAAGGAACATCCCAACTCCAAGCATCAGTCCCTACAACGTGGACGCCTTGTCTAATGATATGTAGAGTTGCTTCTCTTCCCACTCCCGCTCCTCGACTTGTATATTCTCTAGTCCCAGCATATTTAGATGCATTAGTTTGTATGCATAAGATATCTCCGCTTTGTAATTCGTGATTTATATGCTCTAATTTTTTATCGATATCTTCTACATTCATTACATAACCATCCTCAAAGTTAGTACAATCCAGTACAATAAGAGGTCCCATACCCCATTCTAACGGGAATTCATCAATCATCATTGCTTTCCTTTTTCCAATTTCTTTATCTTGTATAGGAGCGAAATGCCATGGGGCATCCATATGGGTTCCACTATGAGTATTTAAAGTTATCATTTCTGTCATCCATCCTTTTCCATCAGGTAAATGATCCTCTGGATTAAGTTTCATGAATAAACTACTCATTTCTATTGCACCTTCCTCATGTGTTGAATATATTATTTTAGGTTGCATTTTTGGGGGATCAAATAACATCTCATCTGTATTTATAATAGGAATTGAAAGATCTACAAACTTCATAATATTTACTTTGAATTCATATTAAAAAAATATTTACCATTTTATTATTATAATCTTGAAGACACTGAAAAATATATTTTTTTGGCCTGGTTAAATGATAGCATCACCTCACTTAAAAAAGAACTTTTTCCAAAAGAAGATTATGAAGAATATGTCAAATCTAGAAGAGCTAAAGAAA
>JBHLOG010000038.1:0-28979 GCA_048940765.1 Promethearchaeota archaeon
TTTAAATTAAGAATCAAAGATATGATGGATGCTAGATATCTTCAGTTAAAATTAAAAGAATTAGAACGTAAAGGAAACGTTTTAGTTGAAATCAAAATGGGAAAGAAACATTTTAAATTAAAGTGAAAATAATATGGCTAAAAAAGATAAAAATAAGGAATGGAATTTAAAAGCTACAAAGGAACTCTTTAATCTATATACAAAGGAAAGGAACATAAAGAAACAAATTCAGCTACCAGAAGATACTATTGAAATCGATGATCTAACAATAAAAGAAACATTAGATCGAATATATAAATTAGTAGATAATGTTTTAGCGAAAATATATAATACAGGTAGACCATCAATTAAATTACCATCTAGATCAAGTTCAAACATCATTTGGGATGAAGAAAATGATTTATTACTACTTGGTACTCAAATAATGGAAAAACAATTCCATTCTCTTACTAGTGTTGCTGATATTACTAGACTGATGAAAGTATTAGAAATTGTTTCTGAATTATTGATTAAGGATAAGCATAGCACAAAAAGAGATGTTTTTTATCAAGATGTAAAATTATTTACAGAACAAAAAAACAGTGATAAAAGTATTGAAGACATAGCTACAATGCTTTATACCACAAGAAATTCAACGCACATCGTAGCTTCAGCTAAAGGTGCTTGCGTAGGGAGGTTAAGAGTTAGAGATCGAAACGATATTATTGATTTAGAAAAACAGGGTACAGGAGCATGGGCTATAACGCCAATGCTTGATACTATTGATATCGTAGAATCAGATGCTGAATTCATTCTTGTTGTTGAAAAAGATGCAGCTATGATGAGATTAGCTGAAGATAAATTTTATCAGAAATATCCATGCATTATTCTCACAGCAAAGGGAGCAGCGGATATTGCCACAAGAATGTTTCTTAGAAAATTATACAAAGAATTAAATCTCCCCGTTTTTAGTTTGGTTGATAGTGATCCTTATGGACATTATATTCATAGCGTATACCTTCGAGGATCAAAAAGATTAAGCTATGAATCTCCATTTTTGGCGACGCCTGATATTAAATTGCTTGGAGTATTAACAAAAGATTTAGATAAATATAAGATTCCTGAATACTGTAGGCTTCCTATGTCAAAAATGGATTTAAAAAGAACAAAGGAATTGTTAGATGAAGATTTTGTGAAAAAAAATAAGAAATGGGAAGAAGACTTAAAATTAGCCTATAAAATTAAAAAGAAAGCAGAAATCCAAGCTTTATCTTCTCGAGGTTTAGAATTTTTAACAGAACAATACCTACCCGAAAAATTGACGACTGGTGATTGGATATAAAGGTTTTTGAGAAAAAAGATGGCGGAATTATTCAATTGATAAAAAAAGAAAAAATGCTAGAATGGCCTATTGAATTACCTCTTATCTTTATTGAATACATTAGGAATAATCAACTCAAAAATTATGATGATGCAAAAGTTAAGAGAGAAATTGAAGAATATCTCGATGAAATTATGAGAGACGTGGCAATACCACGCTTAATTAACGTCTTGGAAGGAGAAAACAAAGAAGAAATCATATTAGCATTGACCCGCATAGAGGAAATTTCAAAAAAAGATGTTGATATGGCGAAACCGATAAAAAAGTATTTAGATAACCTATTAGAAAAAAAAGATAAGGATATAATAAATTTAGCTCAACTTATTTCAAATAATTTTATAAAAGCAGATCGACGAAAAGAATTGGCTAAGAAAAGAAAAATTATGCAAGAAAAAGAAAAATTATTTTTAGATGGAAAAATTAGTGGAGAAGAGTATGCTAAAGCCAGAAAGGATTATCTAACATTAAAAGAACAATGAGAATTCTTATGAACTGGGAAACTGAAAAAGAAAATTTCCATAAATTTATATTAGACAACAATATAATAGGAATTTTTAAAGAACCAATAAAATTAAAATCTGGTAGATTATCTTACTGGTATATAAATTGGAGGAATATTTCTTCTGATGTCTTTCTACTTGATCAATTAACAGATTATATTTTTTTATTTATTGAATATTTGGGGTTAAAACCTAGAAGTTTTTATGGTGTTCCGGAAGGTGCAACAAAATTAGGTATTATTACTCAATATAAATGGGCAAGAAAACAGAAAAATTATAGTCCGGGAAATTATTCTTTACCAATGGGACGAGGTAACCAAAAAGAACATGGAGATCCCAAAGATAGATTTTTACTTGGAATACCCTCCGGAACAACTGTTATCCTTGAAGATACAACAACAACAGGGGAATCCTTAATTAATGAAATAAAAAAATTAAAAAAATTAGATGTCAATATAATTGGTGCTATAGGATTAACGGATAGAAACGAACTAAGAGATGATGGAAAGAGTGTAGAAGAAATTATATGGGAAGAAAAAATCAAATATTATTCAATGAGTAATGCTGTTGATTTATTACCTTACTTAAATATAACTCCAGAAATAGCAAAAAATATTAATGAATATTTCAAAAAATATGGCGCTAAACCAATCAAGCTTTAATAGAACTATAATATTTAGAAACTAGATTTTATATAATTGAAAAAATCTCTCCATCTTTTAACTAACTTATATAAATATTTGTAAAGAAACTTTTCAGAATTCGTCAATCTTGTCTCATCTTCTAAAGTTAATTCTGTCATAGATAATTTTAATAATTTTAATAACCGGCTATCAATTATATTTGAGGTATAGGAGTTATATCTATCCATATCTATTTTTGGTTTACTTTTTTGGATTACATCATCTTCCATGAATTTTTTAAATTCTCTAATTTTATTCAAAAAGAACTTTTCTTTTCTTTTTATAAGTTTTGGATCATCTCTTTCACTTATAGCATATCTTTGCACATCAATGCTATCACATTTCTCTGTTGATGCCACTTTTAATATTTCTTTTTCGATAAAGGGTATAGCAGAAAATAATTTTAGTTTATAAGTTTTTCCTTTCTCAAATGGACCTATAGATTCCCCTAATAGAGAGAATCCTTTAAAACTCCTAATACATTCGGTAAGGATTTTTTCATTATGAAACATAAAATTTATTCTATTCAATAAATTAGCTAAGCTTTCTTCAATAGTTTCCAATCATTCATACACCAGATTTAATAAATTAATAAATACTTATATACTATACAAAAGTAATACAAGAGAAATAAACATAATATTATTTTATTAATAATTTAAAAGCCTCGTGAAAATTGTGTTTGTAGAATTTATTATTCTTATTGCTTTTATTATCTTTTTTATCATTGGATTTTACTTAATTTATCGACAAGTTGCTTTAGTTAAAAAAGGAGAATTTAGTTATAAAGATCGGATTCAATGCATTATTTACGGGATTATTTTTAGCTCATCTATTATGGTAGTTTTTGCGGTTGCAGTCATTTTTATCTTAAGAACACCTGAATTTTGGCAAATAACGCCACCTGAGCTCAATCCTTTAGCATTAATAATACCTTTTACTTTTTCTTTGCTTTATATTTCTTTTTATCCTATGATTGATTTCTTATTTATCGCATTAAGTCAAGAGTCAGATGAAGGATTAACTCCTTTTCATAAATTTATTAGCAATAGAATTATTAACTTATCAAATAATAGGTTTGTAAATGTATTAATTGCCTTAGGTTTTTTTCTATTAGTATTTATCTTTCCTCCAATTATTTTATCATTAATTGGACTACCATTTATAATGATTTGGATAACTTGGATGCTTATATACCCTTTAATGATATTAACTTATTATGGATCTAAAGGATATATTGCTGGAATTTCAAATGCTTATTACCATATTCCAGATATCAGACGCTCAATTTTTCTTAATTTTGAGAATAGTAAACGAGGAATGAAACAATTTATATCCGAACCAGGTCCTTATATAATTTTTGGATTAATGCTATTTGTATTTGTGTGGGCATGCATTTCATTATTTCAAACTATAATTTTCTTTTTTACTGGAACCTTGGCAATATCTACTATGTCGTCTGTTTTTGTATTTGTTACCCTTTTTTTTGGAATAATAGGATATTTCACACGTTTTTGGGGAAGAAAAATTAAATATCGTGGAATAGATATTTATTTTGCTGCATATTTAATGGTATCTATAGGAATTAATGTTTTGGTTAATTTTTTAATCGTAAACCGTTATAAGTTATATTATACTTTTAATCTTTGGAGATTAACTGACCAGATTGTTCCAAATTACCGAATGTTTGCATGGGCCGCTGTTATTGAAGAAATTGTATTAATTTTTTTTACTTCATATTTCTTTTTGGCAAAAAATAATGAATTTATATCTAATATAAGGTATTCAAAAATTTCACAATCTGGTCAAAAATTTGATCCGATCCCATTATTTAATTTAATCAAACATAATGATCCCAAAATCAGTAAACATGCAGAGGAAACTCTTTCTTTAATGTTTGAAAGAATACCTCTTAAAAATGAAATAGATCTTAACAATTGGAAATTTAAAAATTCCTTATTAGATGGACTTTGTGATGATAACCCAAATTCAAGAAAAATATGCAAGAGAATAGTACTTCAGTTGCAAGAAGAGGTTCCTGAGATAATAACACCCTGGTTAATTGAAACATTCGAATCTCCAAATTATGATAAATCTATACCTATTTTAAGGATACTTCTAAAAAGTAATATAAGTTTTGTGGAAAAAATCCCTAGAGATATGCTTTTAAACCTCATCGAAGATTCAGAGTGGAGATTTAGATTATTAGGATTAAAAATTTTTACAAAATTATTAGAGAAAAATAATGATCTAATCTCAACTATTAATATTAAAAAATTAGTAAATGATCCCAATAGCAAGATTGAAGTTGAAATTCTTAATATTTTAGCTGGGTCTTCTTATAAACTTCCCATTGAAACTTTAATCAATAAGATCTTCCATATAAATAATGAAATTAGTGCAGCTGCGATTAATAACATCAAGAATCTTGAGTTTAAGAAAATTGATCGAAAATTTCTTCTTAAAATTATTTCTCTTATGCGAAATCCTTCAAGTAAAGTAAGAGCGGCTATATTTAATGTTATAGCAAAAATTGGTCACTTTAAAAAATATAATATTCCAGTCCTTCCCTTTTTAGATGGTTTAATAGATTCAAACAAAGAAACACGAGAAGCAGCAATAAGAGTTCTTGAAAAATTTTATGAAGAAGAACCAAATCTTTTGGAAATTGATAGGATACTCAATATAATAGATCCGAATAATTTTGAAATATTAAATAGTGTAATTTCTCTTCTTGGTAGGTTCTGGGACTCCAATCCTGAAAAAATTTTAACTACTCTATTAATATTTATAAAATTTGAAAATGATCGATTAAAAGAAAATATTTCAGATATATTAGTCGAAAAATATGACAATTATCCTCATTTAATCATTCAGAATTTAATTAAAATACCAGATATTTCAAAATTTATAACAAAAGGAATAATTTCAAGGACAATTATCAATATTGGTAAAACTAACCCAAAAAATGTAATTGAATTCTTAATAAATTCTTTTTCTAATGAAAATGAAGATATAAGATTAAACGCAATTAATTCTTTAGATGGTTTAGTTGAAGAATTCATTGATTATGTTGATTTGAAGCCAATCTTTACTTTGTTAAAAGAAGATGCTAATCTACAAATAAAGAAAATAGCATCAAGCATTATTTCAAAAATAGCTCAAAAAGACCCATCTCTAATAAAACAACATATCTCTGATTTCCTACAAATTTTAAGTAAACAAGAAGCATCAGTTAGGATAGTTCTATCTAAATCTTTATTAGAAATTGCCAAAGAATCACCAGATATTATTTCAGTTCAAGAAATTATGAATTTTCTTAATGATCCGGATTCATTTATTCGTGAAGCAGGCGTTAAAATTTTAGGTTTTATTGGATATAAACTCCCATTAGTTGTTATTGATGTTTTGATAAATAAGGCTTTACTTGATGATGAGTGGATAATTAGAGAAGCAGCTGTAACAAGTTTAGGTAAAATAGTTAACTATGTTGATGATAAGGATAAAATTATTGAAAATCTCATTTCCTTACTAGATGATGAGCAAAATTGGGTTCGCAGGTCTGCCATGAATATTCTTTCAAATATTAAAGGAATAAGCTATTCTTATATTCCATTTGAAAAATTAAAGAATAATTTGAAAAGTAATGATTCTAAAGTTAGAGAAGCAGCAGCTGGATTAATAAGAATTTACAGCAGCCAAGTGGAAGAAATTTTTGATGAAATTGTCATTTTATTAGAAGATAAATCCAAAGAAGTACGAATTATAGCTATTAATAGTTTTGTCGAAATCATACAAGAAATAGGACTTACGCGAATATTGACAAAGCTACTGCAAAATCTAAGTGATGAAGGTTCCTTAGAAACTCAACGTTCAATTGCTTTAATTTTAAGCCGAACAGCGAAGTATGCAGATGAAAAGATCAAAAAGAGAGTGATTTCTCTTTTAAAAATAAGATGTGAAATGAGTCAAGATCCTATTATTTGTGAAACTCTCCAGCAATTAAGAGGAAATTAAAATAAAAATTTTAAATCAAATACAATCAATGACAATTCAATAAATCTAACGAGATATTGCTCTTTTTATAGTGGCTTATTTACCTAATAATAAATTCAAATTGTTTTAATAGATAGATTAAAAAATCTATAATAACAATTGGGAATATTAAAAAAGTTTAATATGATTAAATATGACGACACCATTATCAAGTCCTAGTCAACCGATTAATAAAGTTCAACGTTTTGAGGATTTTTATCGGTCCTTTCAAGAAAGTCCGGGGGTGTATAAATATCAAGATCAAATTAATGATATTCATGCTAAAGGTGATAAAACTTTAATTATTTTTTATGAAGATTTATTAGCAAGTGATCCTGATATTGCTGAATTGTTAAAAAATGATCCTGAAGCTTTGCTTGAAGATGCAATAGATGCATTTAAAAATTTATTAAAATTTCAGGGAACACAATTAACTAATCAAGATTATTTTGTACGGATAACGACTAAGGATAAAAAAAGCCCTTTATTTATTCCTTTAAGAGGATTAAGAGCAAAGCATATCAGTTCTCTAGTGTGGTCTAATGGTATCTTAGTTAGATCTTCTACTATAAGACCAAAATTAGAAAAAGCAACCTTTATATGTAATGTATGTGGAGCTCAATTTGACATACCTCAATTAAGCTCAAGAATAAGATGGCCAAAATTCTGCACAAATAAAAGATGTAAAGCTAGAGCTCAAACAGATTTTAGATTATTGTCAAAACATTCAGAATTCATAGATTGGCAAAGTGTTATGATTCAAGAAATACCTGAAGATTTACCTCCTGGAAGAATTCCGAGATCTGTGCAAGCAATTTTAACATATGATTTAGTTGATAGTGTAAAACCAGGTGATAGAGTAAAATTAATGGGAATATATAAATCAGTGTTAGCCCAATCACCTAAGAGTAATAACTCTACATTATTCAAAACTTATTTTGAAATTAATTTCATAGATCCTGAAGATAAAACTGAAGATATTATTGATCTTACTAAAGAAGACAGGGAAAAAATCGAAAATTTATCTAAAGAACCATTTATTCAGAAAAAAATCGCACGTTCAATTGCTCCTGACATCTATGGGAGAGAAGATCTAAAAATGGCCTCCGCTTTAAGCTTATTTGCTGGAACGCGAAAGAAAAAACCGGGAGGAGGTTATAAAAGAGGAGATATACATGTATTATTTGTTGGAGATCCTGGAACTGGAAAGTCTGAAATACTGAAGAGTGCAATAGACGTATCTCCAAGGGGTTTATACACGTCTGGAAAAGGATCTACAGCAGTAGGGCTAACTGCAGCAGTAATAAAAGATACTGATACTGGTCAAATGAACCTTGAAGCAGGAGTTGTCGTATTAGCAAACGGAGGTGTAGCTGCTATAGATGAATTTGATAAGATGGATACAGCCGATAGATCAGCCCTTCATGAAGCAATGGAGCAACAAACGGTGAGTATAGCTAAAGCAGGAATTGTAGCCACATTAAAAGCTCAAACAGCCATTATTGCAGCGGCCAATCCATATTCTGGAAGATATGACAGATATAAAACACCTACTCAAAATATTAGGTTGCCACCTTCTCTTTTGTCCCGTTTTGATTTAATTTTTGTAGTTATTGATAAACCTAATCCAGCGGATGATGCTCAAATGGCAGAATTTATTTTAAAAAATTCTATGATTGGAAATGAAGAAATACTTGAAGAAAATGATACTAGCACAGCACCAATACCTCGAGATCTTTTGAAAAAATATATAAAACATGCAAGGCGGACCTACAATCCTGTTTTATCTGATGAAGCTAAAGAGCGAATTAAAGAATTCTATTTAGAATTAAGAGGTCAATATGACAGTGAAGATGCAATAATTTCAATCTTAGCAAGAAATTTGGATGCTCTTGTTAGACTTAATGAAGCTTATGCTAAAATGGCGTTAAGAAATAAAGTCCTTAAAGAGGATGTTGAAGAAATTATCAAATTATTTAAGAGATATCTAAAAGACACAGGTTATGATGAAACAACTGGTAAAATTGATATGGACAGAATTTTTGTTGGTCAATCCAGAAGTAATTTAAATCGTTTAGAAGCTTTAATGAATAGATTAAAAGAGATATTTGAAGAAAATAACTGGAAAGCACTTGAAAAAAATAATGTTATTCAAATTTTAGAATTAGAAGAGAGCCTAGATAAGAAATTCATTGAAAGTGCCCTGGAAGAACTTATTAAAGAAGGAACTCTTTATGAGCCGAAAAGTAACCAAATTAAATTTACGAATAAAACTGATTAGTCTTACTATTATAATATCTCTTAATGTACAATTTAAACTTTTAATAGTATGTTTTTATTGCTTTCTCAGAGATAATTTTAAATGCTGATTCAACATTTTCACCTGTTTTTGCAGAAGTATTAAAAATTGATATAGCATTAATTTTTTCTCCCAAGGATTTGACCTCAGTTTTACTTAATTGAGATTCTAAATCACATTTATTCGTAAGTAAAATAATTGGAGCGAGATTGCAATATTTTTTTATATCTGGAACCCAAAATTTTTCAATCTGATCAAATGTATTTTTTCTTGTCAAATCACCTACAATAATTACACCTTTAGCTCCAGCATAATACAAACGTCTCATATTTGTCCAACGTTCTTGTCCAGCAATATCCCAGAGTTGTATTGACGTATCGACCTCATTTTCTAATTTTATCTTTTTAGTAAAAATATTGGTCCCAATACTTGAACGATAATCTTTTGAAAATTGCCCTGATATGAATTTTTTGACTAAACTGGTCTTACCAACTGCTGGTTCTCCAATTATTATGATTTTCAGAGTATATTTCTTAGTCTTCTCCATTATGATTAATTTTATGAAGTAACTTTTTTAAGTTTATATACAAATACTAAAATAAATAAATCTAAAATCTTAAAAATAATAAGAAAGAGATATAAAATTATGACTGTAGGAATTGTATATGACCCGATTTACCTTGAACATAATATTGGAACTCATGTGGAAAGCCACGAAAGACTAATTGCTATCATGGATTTCTTAAATCAAAATAAAATCTTTGATAATCCAAATTTTAAAATCATAAAACCAAGAAAAGCGACTTTAGAACAAATTAAATATGTTCATGATGAACATTTAATAAAAGAAATACAAGAAATTTGTGAATTAAGCACTAAAACACACCGTATTCAATATATTGATATGGATACGGCAGCATCTGCGAAAACGTATGAAGCATCATTATATTCAGTTGGTGGTAATTTACAGGCTGTTGATGAAATTTTGGAAAGAAAAATCACAAATGCTTTTGCTTTAGTAAGGCCTCCTGGGCATCACTCTAATTCTTATAAATTTGCAGGTTTTTGCATATTCAATAATGTTGCTATTGCTGCGGAATACTTATTTAGAGAAAAGGGCTTTAAAAAGGTCATTATAGTTGATTGGGATTGTCATCATGGCAATGGTACACAAGATATATTTTATAAAGGATCTAAATCAGAATTCGGTGATTTGGTAATGTTTAATTCTCATCAATATGGATATTTTTATCCAGGATCAGGGAATTATGACGAAATTGGTATAGGTAAAGGAGCAGGTAAAATAATTAATTACCCAATGCCAGCGGGTTCTGCTGATGATGTTATTCCTATCTACTTCAATGAAATTATTACACCTATCTGTGAAGAATTTAAACCAGAATTTATTCTAATCTCTGCTGGTTTTGATACTCATTGGACAGATCAATTAACTAATATGAATTGGACTTACCAAGCACCTGCTGAATATTTAAAAAAAATAAAGATAATAGCAGAAAAATATACTAATAATAGAATCTTAATAACCTTAGAAGGGGGATATCAAGTAGATAAACAAGCTCGAGCAGTTTATAATTGTCTAAAAGTTCTCAATAATGAAGATGAGAGTTTAATAAGAGAAGAACCAAGATATTCATCACCAAAATTATTAGATTATTTTAATAACAAGTTAATTCCCGCACTAAAAGATAAACTAAGTCCTTATTGGAAGTGTTTTTAAGATACAACACCCAAACACTTTTATATTTACATTTACCCTATAATCATAATTAGTCTATTTTTTATTAAAAAAAAATTTAATCAAATAAAGTGATAGAGAGATTATCATGTCGGACGAATATGAGAGAGATGATAAGTATAAGGAAAAAAAAAAAAAAAAATCCTTCTCTATGCCATCAATGCCACCACCTTCAGCAACTCCCCTTACACCCCCTCCTTCAAGGTCACCACCATCAACTACGCCTTCTATGCAACCTCCTCCTACTATACAACCCCCTTCACAACCCGTATATAGAGCTAGTCCTTCCCCTTCATTCGAATCTACGCCTTCAACCTCTATAGGACCTACACAAGAAGACTACAATTCAATATTATTGCAGCTCCAAGAAAAAGATTCAAGTTTAAGTCAATTGCAAGCTCAAATCAATGATTTAAGGACTCAAAGTTCACAATTTGGTGCTCAACTTAGAGAAAAAGAAAGCCAAGTAAATAGATTAAATAATCAATTACAATCCCTTCAATCTTCAAATGAAGCATATCAACAACAGGTAAACCAACTAACTAATGAAAATGCTCAATTACAAGCACACATTCCTGGATTACAACAACAAGTTCAGGAATTACAGCAACACAATTCTATGTTACAACAACAAATTGGACCATTACAAGGACAAATTAAGAAATTGCAAGAAGAATTAGTATATAAAGAAAAGCGTATTGAAGAATTAAAAGAACCTAAGGCTGTTATGCCCTCTAGCTTAGCCCAAGGGATAACAAATCAATCAACAAGTTATAGTACTGGCCCCTCTTTAACACCTACTTCGACCTCTACTCCTACACCATCTGTTCAGACGGGCACAGGAAGAAGGATTTGTCCTAATTGTGGAGCATCTGGATTTGCTGTAAAAGAAGTTGAAGATAAAACCCGAATACTAAGTTACATTCCTAAACCAATCTACGCAAAAAAACTAGTTTGCACTAAATGCGGATTTGAATTTTAAACTGCGGAAAGAACACTAAATGGTCTTACAGGTGCAGCTCTATATGCCGCAGCAACTTTTATTTTAACTTTTAAAATGTTTGAAGTTATTTTTTCAAATATTTTGAATATTAATAACTAATTACTTTTTGATTCTTTGAGAGAACTAATAAATTAAAAAATTATGTGGAAAATTATATATATAATAATTTTGATTAATATTCTAAATTTTTTTAATAAATAAAAAGGTATATTTTAGTTTAATATGTCTGAATTGAGGGAAGAATTACTCGGCACTAAAATCAATAAGAAAAGAGTTATTATGGTTATTTTAGTAGCTGTTTTATTAATTTCTGCATTTGCTTTCTCTACTGTTTTCTTTAGCTTCCTTTTTGGCACTCAACGTCCAATACCTAGTAAAGAAAAAGCAAAAACAGATTATCAGGATGCTTTGAAAACAGTTCCTCCTCTTCCTATAGATTGGTTAAATGATATAATGGATTTTTTATCACCAGAACAATTAGCAGATTTAATGGATCAAATAAGTCTTGAAGATTTAGCAGATATTCTAGATCAGCTTTCTGACGGTGATGTTGAAGATTTTGATTTATCTGATTTTCCTGAGGCATTATTAGCGCTATTAGCTGCTGGTGCAGGTGAGATGGAAGTATTTAGATTTTATAATTACTTAGATCCCGATGAGATGTCAAATGTTTTATGGAAATACGAATGTTTTGATAATTATGATGGGAATGAATGGACTTCAGGTGCAAATCAGCATCCTTATCCATTTTATCCTTTAGATGACTATCTTTTAAATTATTTCCCTGATCCAGAACTGCTAAAAATAAAAATGGAATTATCACCTAATCTTGGTTCAAATTCAATAATTATTCCTTCCCTTTTCCCAACTCCATTTATAATGGATGAAAGTGTCAATGCTGATAATTTAGATCTTGATGAAATAAATCTTTTTAAAGATGATTTTAATAGTTCTTTTTTAGATCTTACTTTTTATTCTGATAATGATGTTAATATGACCTATGATTTATTTGGATTAGATTTACCTTCAAATGATGAAATAAATAACACTGCTGTAAGAGTAACAAATCCAACGACAGAATATTCAGAATTATTAGCTCAATTTACCCAATTACCACCTAATAAGGTTACATATATTAACACATGGTCAAATTTTAAAACCCATTATGATGTTTTGAATTCAATTATTGATACTAATAATGATAATGCATTTATTATTGCAAATAAAATAAGAAATTACCTTCAAACCCAATTCACATTTCCTTTAAGCCCAGATGATTATCAATCTGCTCCAGAAGGACAAGATAGTGTAGATTGGTTTTGTGAACAAGGAGTAGGGGTTTGGTCTGATTTTGCTTCCGCATTTTGTGTGTTTGCAAGAGCTTTTGGGGTAGCAAGTCGCTTTCTTGATGGATATAGGACTGAGGCTTTTGATTTGATTAGTCAAACACTTGATATAGAAGAAATTTATGACTCTGATGAAGGTCAAAATGCTATTATAATCAAATTAAAAAATTTGTATAATTGGGCTGAAATTTATGTTCCTACAGATATTAGTGGAAATGGAATGTGGGTTCAATTTGACGTTAATCTAGATTCCTATGGTGGAGGTGGAATACCTCTTCCAAGTAGTTTTAATATAACGGTCAATTCAAACTTTACTGCGGGTTATAGAGGACAAGTAGCTAATTTAACTGCTAATTTAAGTTCTAATACAAATGCTTCTGTCCAAAATAGAGAAATTGTATTTACAGACTATACTGCCGGATTAGAGCTTGGTAGAGTAACTACTAATCAGTATGGAACGGCATCTTTATTAGTCGATATAGATAATTCTCAGATTGTTGGACCACATAGAATATTTGCATCGTATCTATCAACTATAAATTATACAGAATTCGTAGTTTATGGCGATATTGATGTATATCTTAATAGTGTTAATCCCACAGAAGTAAATCGTTCAATTACAAATACCACCAATATACAAGGTTATGTATATGATCCAATTGCTAACCATAGAGTTAAGGATGCGATTGTTGAATTTACATTATTACAAATAGGCACAAATAATAAAATTTTAAATCCATTTGATACAATTTATTCACCCACAGATACTAATGGTGATTTCAATGAATATGTGAATGTTGAACCATCTGTTTCAAAAGGTAACTATGAAATTCGCGTTGACTTTAATGGTTCTTGGGCTGGATTTCCCTTTCCCTTTCCTATAATTAATGATTCAAGTAATAGGATTGGGTTTAATATAACTGAAGAAAAAGCTTTTATTTTATTATTTTCAATTGATGGACAACCAACAGATTACCCATTTCCTCCAAATATGGGTAGCTTAATTAATGTTAAACGAGGGGGGAATGTAAACTTATCTGTAATACTTATTGATGAAGATACTATGTCTCCCGCTCCCAGTGAAATTATTCAATTTTATGATTATACAAATGGAAATGTGTTCATCGGATCTGATACGACAAATTCTTTTGGAGTATGTTCAATACTTTATAATATCATAAATGCCCATAAATCAGGTCCTACGTTAGTTTATGCGAAGTTTGGGCAAAATAGAAATTACTCGTATTATGTTGTAAATGAATCTATAGGAATTAATATTATATCATATACTACACCACTCGAGTATGATATTGCTACTCAAACACAATTTAACATCCAATGTGAGTTAATAGATTCTTTTAATAATCCTATTTATTATTCACAAATAGATTTAAGAATGAACAGAAGTACAACAGATTATACAGGTTATATAACACCTAGTAATCCTGTGTACCCATCTCCATACGGATCAAATTCTTTCAATTTTAATAGAGGTGTAACCGCAGGTATACCCTTAAACAACTATACTCTTAAAATTGAATTTTATGGTTATTTTGATTTTTATAATTATCCTTATCCTGCCTTCTTTAATTTAGGATATTTATATAATTCCGTAGAAATCCCACAGGAATTGTATATTTATGATTCTGATCAGGTTATAATACTTTTAAACATTGAGGGCAACCCAACACGTACTTTCTATGATGATAGCTATAAACCCCAGAGGTACAATCCTGGAGAAACAGCACACTTTCAAGTTAACGTTTCCCACGCTTTAGATCTTGATGGAAAGTCTTTATATATTTATGATGATTTTACCAATAACTTATTACAAACTCATATTTTCCCTCTTTTCACAGGTTCTTCAGGATTTCATCAATTTAACATATCAACAAGTACGTTACATGCTGGATTACATAGAATAAGAATTAAATATCATATTTATAATGCTATTAATATAACTTACATAGTTATTAATGATACCATAAATATTAATGCAAATCCAAATAAAAATGAAATTACTAGAGGCATTGAAAGTTTCGTCGTTTCTGGCACTGTCCAAGAAGGTGGTATTAATTTAAGAGGATTAAGAATATCAATACATCTATTAAATAGTACTCCTGATGATGTTTCTAATTATCTTAATCTAGTGGGATCGCAATCAATTATCATAAATAATGATGGTACTTTTAGTTTTACAATAAGTTCAATTGATATAACATGCCTTCAGGGAAAATATTATATTAGGATTGATTTTAATGGTACTATTCGATATCCATCGGGATTTCCTGATGTTGATTTATCAGATTATTTAATTCACAAAAGTAGTTCGCTTATTCCTATAAATATCACAGCGGGAACCGAAATCTATGGACTTTCATACTATACTGAATATGGAATTTTTCCAGATTTATGGGTCGATGAGGATACAGTATATGTTACAGGAAATTTAAGATGGGATAATCTCACAGCAATATCCGGTGTGATTATAAGTGTAAGTATAATTGATGAGCGTTACGGAACGACTATAGTATCAAATAATACAGTTTATACTGATCCATCTGGCGCCTTTTTAGTTTCGATCTTCATTGATCCTGCTGATCCTTGGCCATTATTAAGGAGTGACACAGAAATTAGAGTGACTTTCAATCCTATTATTAATGGTATGGATTATGTTGAATCTGATCAAGCATCTATTTTCCCCCCATAACACCAAATATTATAAGTTAAAAATCTCAAATAAAATTTAATGGTATTAGAATTGGAAATAAAAGGAAGAAACAGAAGAATCTTAATCGGAATTTTCTTATTTTTTATTTCAGCTCAATTATTAGTTTTTACTCTCAATTTTACTTATAATACAAATCAAAAAAGGTATGATAATAAGGAATTTATTGGAAATGAAAAAATTCCTAAAATTTCTTCGCTCATAGGAGTTATCAATATAACAAATTATATGATAAATGAGACTCGACATTATCATAATTCAACTATCCCAATAATAGGAAAAATATACAAACCCACACCACCCTATACTAATTTAGCGGGAATTAATGTTGCAATTGTAGTAGATGGAAGTTTAGACACCCAATTTTCCGCTACTTCCAATGGAT
The DNA here is from genome assembly GCA_048940765.1 of Promethearchaeota archaeon. Taxonomy (GTDB): domain Archaea; phylum Asgardarchaeota; class Lokiarchaeia; order Sigyniarchaeales; family SOKP01; genus Loki-b32. The sequence goes on from JBHLOG010000038.1 coordinate 16,096, forward strand.
TAGGTGAATTTCAAATTGATTATAGAATTCCATATGAATTGGATGTTTATTCAAGTCATAAAGTTGAAGTGGAATGTATTGATGATCTTGGAGATGATGATATTATTCCAATTAATCATCTAATTATTTATGTTAATGCAACATCATTTTTTGATATAACTTACTTCGATGATTTTCCGAAAATCCCTGCAGAAGATTTTACAATTGAAGGATTTTTGAAATTTGATAATCAGAATGGATCAGGCGTTCCAAATGCACAAATAAATTATAATTGGTTTAATAGTTCAAATAGTTGGCCAAGCGCTTCTTTTTTTACAAATCCTTCTGATGGATCCTTTTCAGAAGATATACCAATGCCTACTGACAATTATTCACGATTATTAAATTTGAATTTAAGTTATGCGGGTGTTGTTCCTTATATTGATAAATCTAACATTATAATATCTAATATTAAGTTATTTTCAGATATAATTTGTATTTGGAACGTAAAAACTAATGCATCTGAAGGGGATGAAATTACTATTGCAGGACAAATAGTATCTAGAAATAATCAATCGCTTTTAATTTACAACAGAACACTCATACTCCGTTATGATGGAGCTCAAATAGAGATAATAGATACAGATGAGGAAGGTTATTTTAGTTACAATTTCAATATTCCACCTGGAACTGGAAATAAGTCAATTCAGATAAATCTAATAAACACTACTGAAAAGCAATTAAGAAGCATAACTTATATTAATATTACAGCAAGAGCTCCTTATATCCCTTCCGGTCCGTTAACTTTACCTCCCTTTATGATATTTTCCCTAATATTTTTTCCAATATTAGCAGTGGTAGTTGGAGTTTTAGCTGTATTTGGGTATCGCTATTATAAAAAACAAGAAAAGGAATCTCGAGTAGTTAGTATACCTCTTGAATCGAAATTCCTCAACCTAAAAATTCTTAAAGATACAGGAAGATTAGAAGAATCAATATCGTATTTATTCAATGCAATTTATATGGATTTAATCAACGCTAAATATGGTCGAGCCAGAGAAGTAAATGAAACAATCCGGGATTTTGCAATAATCTCGGTCAAAGAATTAAGATTAACACCTGCTGCAATATATCCATTTATACAAAAAGTCGAGGAAATAATCTATGCAAAACCATTTAAAATAAAGGAAAAGGATTTCTATGATACCTGCGAATTATTTTCACCAGTTTATTTTCAATTAACAGGATATAATTTTACTTTGAATTTTTAATTAAATTTTACATAAAAATAGCAAGAAATAATAAATATTAAATAAAAAAAGTAGTACAAAATATTATAAGTTCGAAAAAAATTATTAAATAAATTATTTAAAAAAGTATAGAAATAGGAAAGAAAAAAATGGCTAAAAAGAAAAAAAAAGGTGTAGAACCAGAGATAGATGTTAAACAGAGACTCGCTAATGTAAAAATTTTGGTTGAAACTAGTAGAGCAAAAGAGGCAATTGCTTACATATATCTTATATATGATGATATTATCAAAAGTAAATTCAAAAAGCCAAGATTAGCTTATCAAACTATTCGGGAATATGCAATTGAATGTGTAAATGAATTAGAAAATAAACTTAAACCCGAGTCGGTATATCCATTCATAAAAAAAATTGAAGATATCATTTATGGTGGTATAGACCCAACAAATAAAGAGTTGAATTTCGCAATTGATTTATTTTCAAATATATACAATGAAATTACTGGAAAAACTGTTGATTTTAAACTGTAGAGTAATAAAACTTACAATTTATGAAAAATATTTAAGATATTATAAAAACAAAAACTAAATTAAAATTAAAATGGTAAAAGCAGGAAAAGCATCTCAAAAAAGTATAAATATCTCAAAAGGAATTATATTTACATTTTTTACAATATATCTTGTAGTTTTTGGAATTATTATTAGTGATTTTACTGCTAAAACCAAAGAAACTAATCCTGAAATTTTACCTGTTTTTATGACATATATTCCGCTTTTATGTTATCTTGGAGCTATATTTTGTGGAGTTGGGTTTATTATATTTATTAGAAACACTACTTCTCAGAAAGTGCGCCAAACACAGTCTCGAAAAAAAATTACGTCAGGTTCAATTTATAAACAAGCTCTGTTTTTAATAATTTTTATTTTGGTATTTGTTCCATTATTATCACCTATTATTGATGAAGGAAAAAATAATCAAAACTTCTCTATATATAATCATGCTTGGAATGGTGCTTCGGAGTTTAAAGAAATGGTTAAGGATGAGGACTATGACGTGATGGCAGTACAATCAAGTCTAAGTGCTACAGAGCGGTTGGATAAAAAAATACTTTTAGTTTTATTAGGACCAAACCAATTTTATGACCCAATTTTTGAAATTCCTTACTTTATAACATTCTTTCAAGCTGGAAATTCACTATTGTTATGTCATGATCATGGTTCTACAAGTACCTTATTATGGGAAATTTTTATTGCCAATATACTTGGAATGATTAGTCAAAATACAACAGAAATATTTCCTGTTACCTTATTTCCTAATGGAATTTTACATGATAATGAATCATATGATCCAACACCTCAATTTCCTGTAATTCGAGATTTCGATCCTTCTCATCCAACAACTTCAGGGATAAATGAAGTAATTCTTTCAGTTGCTTCATGTGCTGCTGGAGGGCCACTTGTGGAATTTTTTGGATGGGACATTATAGGATCTGCTAGTGATAGATATAGTTTTGTAGATAAGAATGATAACGGTAAAGTGGATCCTGATGTTGACGTTCTTGATATAGGTTTTATCGGTGAAGCTCTTTCAGGTTTTCCAACTGATTTATTAAAAATTCCATTATACCATCCTCTAACTCCGCATGTTTTTTTAGCCAAAGATTTAGGAACTTCACGGATATTTGTGTCTGCAGATGCAAGTTTGTTCAATAATGAATTAATTAATGAATATGACAATCGTGAATTTGGTAAAAATATAATCGAATGGTTAACTTATCTTGGAGCTGGAGGAAATAAGGATGATTGGGTTGTAGCTTTTGATGAAGCACATATACGTCCAGAATATTCGAGAGATCTGAGTTCTGCAGGAATTTATGGTTTCGTTATGCAATATATAATTCATTTATCCACAAATCCAATTACAGCATGGATTTATCCTGTTCTCGCATTCTATTCATTAAGAAAATATTTACCAAAAAAAGATAAAAAAAAAGAAGAAGAAAGGATAGCTAAAGAAGAGGAAAAGAAGGAAGAAGTGGCCAGATTTCGAACATCCTCATTTTTCTCGCAAAAGATTGAAGAATATAAAGCTAAAATGAAATATGGAGATGCTTTAAAACTGTTGTATAGAAGATTAGAGAGAAAATTACATAGCCAATTGAGTGGTAAAAAAATTACTACTAAAAATGTGATTGATTTAGTTGTTGCCAAAGATCCTTCAACAACAAAATTAAAAATTAAAAGATTAGGTAAATTTATGGATAGAATTTTATCAATTAAAGAAGGAAAATATAAAATTAAAACTGAACAAGATTTCGAAGAATTATTTTTCGAGATGGGTTGGGCAGTTAATAATATTTAAAAATATAATTAAAATTAAAAAAAGAAATTAAAAAAGTAAATAAACAAAGAGGTAAATCAAAAATGGAAGCCCCAGATAAAGCAAAATATTATGAACATGAAGAAATTGATGTAACACCTATAAGAGAAATCGCACAAGAAGTACTGAGTGAAGTTTCTAGAGTAATAGTGGGTTATGGAGAAATTCTCCAACAACTTTTCATAGCTCTTTTGGTTAATGGACATGTTCTCTTAGAAGGAGTTCCTGGTCTTGGAAAAACTGTTATGGCAAAAACTTATTCTAATACCCTAGGAATCTCCTTTCGCAGAGTTCAATTTACACCAGATTTACTTCCAGCAGACATTACTGGTACAAAAATTTTTGATCAAAATGAAGGTGCATTTGTTCTTCAAAAAGGACCTATATTTGCAAATGTAGTTCTTGCTGATGAAATAAACAGAAGTGCTCCAAAAACTCAAGCAGCTCTTTTGGAGGCTATGGCTGAGCGACAGGTAACTATTGAAGGTCAAACATTGGCTCTTGAGAAACCATTCATTGTTCTTGCAACTGAGAACCCTGTAGAGATGGAAGGTACTTATCCTTTACCAGAGGCACAAGTTGATCGATTTTTATTCAAACTCTGGCTTGATTACCCAGAACAAGATGAAGAAGTAGAAATTATGAGAAGGCAGATTTCAGGTGAATCTCCTTCTGTAGATGCTATAACTAATAGTGAAGAAATTCTTGCAGCTCAAAAAATTGTGAATTTAGTGTATATTGACGATCGTATCTTAAAATATATCAGAGATATTATCTTAAAGACTCGTAATCATCCTCAAATTGCACTTGGATGTGGGCCTAGAGCTTCGCTCACTTTAATGAAATGCGCTAAAGCAAGAGCAGCCATACTAGGAAGAAATTATGTGACTCCTGATGATGTACGCGCTTTAATCGTTGCTGCACTAAATCATCGACTTCTATTAAAACCAGAAGCAGAATTGGAAGGTCTTGATACAAAAGCAGTATTAAAATCAATAGTTGAAGATATTCCTATTCCAATTTAAAATGTTCATTTTTTTAATTGGTAATAAATTTGAATCATACTATATAATGTAAATGTTAACAAGACAACGGTGTTAAAATATTTTAGGAGGAAAAGGAAGAACTTTAGTTTTATTTGCAGTATTTTTTCTTACTGCAGGATTTGCATTTGAAAATTATTTCTTACTTTATTTTGGAATTTTATTATTGTTTAGTACAATTATTAGTTTACCTGTATTCTATTATAAGATGAATGCAGAAGAATTACGTGTTCATCGAGAACTTGAAAAAGAAAAAGTATTCAAAGATGATTTCGTTCATGTAAAAGTTGTAATTGAAAATATTGGGCGAAGCAGTTTTGACTTTATCGAAATACGGGATAATTATAATCCGCAACTATTTAGATTAATCTTAGGTGAAAATTTTATATCTACTCGGATCGGACCTAAAGCAACAATTAAATTCTCGTATGTTCTTGAACCTAAAGTAAGGGGTGAATATGCGCTTGGGCCTTTATCGATTATTGTTAAAGATAGATTAGGATTTAACTCAATAGAAAGAATTGTTCCAGATAGTATTACTGACATTTTAATATATCCTCCATATGAAGATATTAAGAGAATTGAAATATTAGGCTCTAAGCGTTCATTACAGCTTAATTATGGTATACAAAGGTCGAAACAAAAAGGACTTGGTTCAGAATTTTATGGAATGAGAAAATATGTTTTTGGAGATCAGTTTCGATTGATAGATTGGAAAGCAAGCGCCCGATCGCAAACCTTAATTGTAAAAGAATATGAGAGTGAAAGAGATGTAACTGTTATGATTTTAGTAGATTCTTCAGAGACCATGGCAGGAGGCGCTATTGAAAACACAAAATTCGAATATGCTATAAGAGCTTGCATGCTTTTAACAAAAGTTGCCTTAACGCGAAGAGATAGTGTTGGTGTATTCACGTTTTCAGATAAAAGAAATCTTAGTTTCTTAAAACCAGATAGTGGAGAAGATCATTTTTATCAGGTTTTAGATTTTGTTGCTAGGATTAAACCACAAGGGAAGTGTAAAATCAATGAAGCAATGGAACATTTCACAAGGCGTTTTCAAAAAAGAAGTTTAATTTTCATTCTTTCTGATTTAGAAGCAAACCCTAAAGATATTACTCAAGCTATTAAAAAGTTAGTTCCTTTCAATCATACTATTATTATAATCAACCCATTTAGTCCTTGGTTTGAAATTCATGAAATTGATTTATCTTCAACAGATAAAGCCTTAGCAGAAGCTATTAGTGAAGAAATGATGGAACATATTTTGCTCATAAGACAAGATCTAAGAAATCTGGGTATTAATATAATAACTTGTGGACCTGATGATATGATGAACCAAGTTTTAAGTAATTATATGGAAGCAAAGAAAAAGGGGAAGGCGTATTAAAAAATGGCTCGTTATTATTTATTAACATTAAAAATTATCAATCTTGTCATATTTTCTTTCATATATATTACATTTCTTGTATCAATTTTTGATTTTGATGCTGTAGTTACTACTGCTGATAATGAATTAGTGATACTTGCCTTTTTTAGAGCAATAAAAAATGTTTTTTCATACATAATATATGGCGTTAGTTTACTTATCGCTTTAGGATGCGCGATCGCTACTGCTGGATATAACAGCTATATGATTCGATTTATTGAAGTATTTTTTAGGAACTATTTGAGTAAGTGGTTTTCAATTCCTCAGCCTAATTTAGAAGATATTCCTTCTTTAATATTAAGTGAAGTAGAAATACTTTTTAATGATCTATATTTATTCATTTTTCAAATCTTATTTGTTATATCAGTTATATATGCAATTAGAGCGTTTTTCAAACCTGATCCAAAGAATTCAATAGTAGCGATTGGATCAATAATTCTCATGATTATTATCCCTCTAATGGTAATTGGACTAAGGGATATGTTGAATTTATTCGGCTTGCATTTTACTTATTTAGATGAAATGGCTAATCCGCTCAATTCTCAACTATTTGAAATACCAATTGATAATTTCTTCGCTTTTATAGTAAGTCCAGTTATATTGTTTAGTATAAATTCCTATATTTTTTTAGAAATTGCATTCCAAATAAATTATGCAGATACTGTCACTAAACCATCATTAGAGAGAAGCGATAGATTAGAAGCCCAATTGAATATTTTAGCAAGGGAATCACATTTTATTACTGCCAATATTGATAAGATAAAAGAAGAAGCTAAAGAGAGAAGGCAAGAAATTGAGTCAGAGCAGAAAGAAGGATTAGCTATTGGAAAATTCTTTGCAAAAACATCTAAACGATTCTCTTTTGTAAAAGAAATGATCGAAAGAAGAAAGTTAGAGGAAGAAGAAAAAAAGTTGGTTACAGCAGCATCTAAGACAAGAAGACTTGGTAGATATATAGATCGCCTTTTTCGGGAAGATATTGAATCCAGAAGTACATTAACAGCAAGTTCATCAGCACCAAGAGCCCGAAATTTAGCAACATCAACTGTGATTAATTTCACCTATCGTGTAGGTTTACTTTTAATTATAAGTTATATTATAATTCATCCTGAATGGTTTTTAGATAAAGTAATTCATTTACCTGATGCAATTACTGAAAGTGTTGCTTTACATTCTCCAGAAGTGATCATAATTATATTATTACCTATCATGTTAATCTTTCCAGTAATTTCAAAACTAATTTCATTTATTAAACATCGGAATTTAATAATTCGATTACAACAAGAAGGGCGTATTAAGGAACTTCTTACTTCAGTTGGAGATTATGTTAAAAAAGAAGAACTTGAAATGCAACCAGATAAAAAAATTGAGGAAGTAGCAACTGAATCTACCTAGATTTTAATTTTAAGATTTTTTATAAATTTATCAAAAATCGAGCTAATTCCCTTTTTTTCCTTGAATTAGACATTAATGTATCATAACAATAGGTCTTAATTCCTAATTCTTCAATTTTAGGTTTTAAATCAATATCTTTATTATCTATAATAAAATGTCCTAAAAATTTTTTATATAGGTTTGCAACACCTAAACATGAAATTTCTAAACCATCATATCTCATCATTTTATCTGCTGGGCCTTTAACAGCGGCCCCTTGTACTATTGGACTTATTGCAAAAACTCTATCTTTAACATCTGAAAGCGCTTCTTTTATTCCTTTTACCTTGAGGATAGTTCCTATAGACACAATAGGATTTGAGGGGCAAATAATAATTTTCTTAGCTTTCTGTATATATTCTATAACACCTTTAATTGGTACTGCATTCTCAATTCCTTTAAATTCAATATTTAAAATATCTGGTTTACACTGATATTTTATAAAATATTCTTCAAAATGCATTGACTTTAAAGGAGTTTTGATAAAAGTTTCAACAGGTTCATTACACATAGGAATCACATGAGATTTTATACCTAAATTTTGGCATATCAAATTCGTTATTTCTGCCTTATTAAAGCCTTGTTTAAATAAATCAGTTCGATATATATGAGTAGCTAAATCTTTATCACCAATATTGAACCATCCAATACTGTAAAATTTCTTTAAAATATTTAAACAATTAAAGGATTCTTGAGTATATCCCCATCCTTTTTCTTTATCGACCAAATTTGCTAACGTATATGTTATTATATCTAAATCAGGACAAATTTTAAGACCAAACAATTCAATATCATCACCAGTATTTACAATGATTTTAAGCAATTCTGGTTTGACTACTTTAACTAATCCTTCAATTAATTTTGCAGCACCTACTCCACCTGCTAATATGACATAAAAATTCTCTACCATAATAATTTTTCCTCAAAGTTGTGGCTCGAATATTACTTCCTTCAATTTTTTGCGATTTGGAGTTTTAATATTTTCAAGAGGATAACCTACTGTAAAAAATGCCATTGGGATATAGGATTTAGGAAGATTCAAAAAATCTTTAATAATATTTTCTGCAAAAAGTGGAGCACAATACCAACAAGCTGCTAATTTCTTTATTTCAAAACAAAGGAGTAGATAGGTTGCTGAATTACTGATACTTTGAACACCCATTAAGAATTCTTTTTGTGCTCGTTCAATGTCAGAATATTTTTCAAAATCCGATGTATCTAAACATAACAATATTAAAATTGGAGCTTTCAAAAAATTATCTCTAGTCTTTTCGACTTTAGATTTAATAAACTCTTCAGATTTTCCATCTTTTTTCAAATCAAGTCTCAATTTTTCATTCATTTTGTCTATCAGACGTTCACGGAGTGTATTTCTCTCTAATATAATATATCTCCAAAATTGCCCATTGTGAGAACTTGGAGCCCATCTTGCGAGCTCAATGCATTCTTCAATAATTTTGTTTTTAACGCTTTTAGGAGCAAAAGGTGATTTATAGCTCCTACGATTTTTAAGGATTTTTTTTACGATATCTTCTTCATTGGCTAAGAATAAATCAATTTCCTTATTTCTCAAAATTGATTTAATTGTTGTCTCCTCATTAAATTCAAAATTGTAACCTCTTATTAATACAATCGGAATACCTTCATCTGATTCACCCATAACTAATTGTGCTGCAGCAGCAAGACTATCCACCTGACCAATAATAGTTGTTTTGAGTTCATATCCAAATAAATCTTTTTTACCCCTCATATCTAAAATAGGATTTATTCCAGAAACTCCAATAGCAGTTCCAATAGCTCCTAATCTAAATGCTCTACCAAATGAATCAGATATTATTATAGCAATTTTTTTTTTAGTTTTTTCAAACAATATTCTTCTGATTTTCTCAGCCTCTTTATCTGGATTTTCTGGTAACAGGGATACAATACCTTCACCTTCAATATTGGATTTATCTATTCCAGCATCAGCACAAATAAAACCATGTTGTGTTTCAGTTATTAATACATGTTCTTCTTTTATAATTTGCTTCGATTCATCCAAAATTGCTTGTATTAATTCAGGACTTTTTTTTGGTAATGCTTGAGTTTTTGCTTTTGGTTTAATAGAATTGTATAATTTGAGAGCCTTCTCACTTGGAATGATCTTTTTCAAATCTCTCGTTCTTCCAATGCTTTTAGAAATGATTGTTTGAGCAATCACAATAATATCTCCATCTTGTATTATTAATCCATCTCTATCTAATGCGTTTAATATAATTTCAGGGATATTATCTCCTTTTTTAATCAATGGAATTTCTTTCAATCCAATAATTTTAATTTCATTTTTAAAATTCATTATATATCAATTTTAGAGATTAATATATTTTTTAATATCTGATTTTTTACTTTCAGCAATCTTTTCAAACTTATTAGGGATAGCACAACATGCTGAAAAAAATTTGAGTTGGATTTTAGAATTGTAAGTTTTTAACCATTTTAAAGTATCCCTTGACGGAATTTCAATCCTGGTTATACCTGATTTAATTGACATTTTTTCAATTTCAGTCTTTATTTTACCACGAGGTCTCATACAACCTAATGAAAGTTCTGTCTTAGGAAAAGCAAATCTTAAAATAGCTATTACTTTTGCAATTTCTTCTGCTTTTATCAATTCAAATTTAATCTTTGAATCTTTAGGAGGAATTAATGCAATAATAACAATTAAAGATGGATCAATTATAGTTTCTTTAATAAATTTAATAGTCTCTAATTCTTTATTGAGTTTTCCATAATGTAAACCTACACAGATATGAGGTACAATATTAAGTTTGTATTTTTTTAATAAATCTATTGCTCTTTTATATTCATTTAATTCAATATCTAAATGGTATATATCTTTAATAACTTCTTTATCCATATTTATATCAAAGGAGACTATATCAACGTTAGCATCAGCAAGTTTCTTTGCAGTTTCTTCATTTAATAATCCAGAGTGTGTATTTATTATTAAATTCGTTTCCCTCTTCACTTTTTTGATGGTATTTAAAAAATTTAATAAAGGAACTGAACCATCTAGCTTGCTTCCGCCAGATATTAATGCTCCAACTCCTTTTTTTTTATAAAGCTCGAATAAGAATTTTTCTAAATCTTGATTTTCTAAAATTGGTTTCATTCCTTTCAAATATTTTTTATTGCAATGTTCACAATCTAATGAGCATTCAGTACCTGTTATACTAATTGCAGGAAATCTCTTTGTAGGATTATATATTTTCAAAATATTACCAAAATTTTTATGCGTAATTTCCTGGGCTAGATTCAAGAGTTTATCCAATTCACTAGGTGCTAATTTTAAAATTTCAGAAAAATCTAACCATGATAATGAACCTTGTTTAACTCTTTCCAGTATAATTTGAGTATTAGTCATACTTTTTCAACCAGTCAAAATTTGAATATCTCTCTTTTACTAAACTGTGTGCTAATTCTTTCTCATAATCAGAATAAACTCCATCTTCAAGAACGAACTTTAATACTTTTTCAAATCCATTTTTTAAAGAAGAAATTAGCTTTTCTTCTTGAAAATTTTGTATATAGTTTTTGATTCCTATACACTTAGCACGAACAGACTTAACCATTCTAGATTTTCCCACTTCTTTAGGAGCCTTTAATACAGAATACATTAATTCGGGGTCGATATCTAATAAAATAGTACCATGTTGGAGTAAATAACCATTCTGACGAACTTGTGCATTCCCTGAAAATTTTTTCCCATTTAATAAAATAGCAGGGCAATGAATAACATCTTTCTCTGGTTCTAATCCAAAAATCGTTAGTCCTAAAATTATTCCTTGGGTGATAATCTCAAACTGCTCTAATACTGTTTTAGCATTTAAATTCTCAAGGTATTTGATAGGGCATATGATTGAATACGTAATTTCTCTATATTCATCGTGAAAAACAGCACCTCCACCAGTAATACGTCTTACAACATTATATCCTTTTTCCTTCGCAAATTGAATATTTATTTCATCTGATAAACTTTGATTTCTCCCTATACTTGCAGTAGATGGCTTCCATTTATAAAATCTTAGAGTATTCGGAGATTTCCCTTCTATTGCCATTTTTAAGATAGCTTCATCTAAAGCCATATTCCAAAAGCCATTTTTAACCTCTAAAGGTATAAATCTCCAGATATTCATTTTTTCGATTAAGTAATTATTTTACAAACTTGTGTAATAAACTATATATTTCTATTTTTTCTTTTTCTGTTAATAGCCTTGGGTAATTATAGACTGGTCCTGTTGGTTTTGAAGTATAATAAGGACGATTACATCCAGGACATCCAGAAGTTAGAAAAGAATTTGTATCATTTACGATTACATTCAATTCTTTTTTATTAATATTGATATTTATTATTTCTCCTTTCATATTAAAAGTAAAATCTTTTGAATTTTTTTCCTTATTATAGATAAGAAATCTTCCTAACTGTAATTTTCTAAAACTTTCAATAGAAGGTTGCTGTATATTTTCAAATCTTGTACCTTTAATAGGTGTAAAAGCAAATAAAGAAACAATAATCCCTAAAATGTGTAACTCTTCAAGAAGTTCAATCACTTCTTTTTCAGTTTCTTTTAATCCGATTATGATATGAGTGCTGACAAATCCAGGAGTAAAAATTTGCAGAGCTTCTTTTAACTTCTGGAAATGTTCCTCCCAACTATACGGACCTCCAACATTCTTACCTTTAATCAGGTCAAAAACTTCTGGTGAAGCCCCATCTAGTGCAATACCTACTCTTTGAACCCCTTTTATTTTTAATTCTCTCAGTTTTTCTTTTGATAGAGGTGGAATTGCAGCAGATATTGGGATATCGGTATAAATTTTAATCTGTGTAACAATTTCTATCAAATCATTAAAATTTTCTGGGTAATTGAGTGTTTGAATGCAAATCCGTTCAAATTTTTTTGAAGATGGCATATATTTTAATTTTGTTAGAAAATCTTTAAAAGAAAAAGTTGGCCAGTTAACACGAGAAAGTTTATCGCCAGAACTTTTTGAAGATCGAGCTTGAGGACAAAAACCACAATTCGCTATACAATGACCTTCCTTGAATGTCATGATATAACATGTAGTGGGGGGATTTTCAAATTGGGGTAATGATCCTAAGCCTAAAACAGAAGCAGTTCCAATCGATATCCTTATTTTTTCTATTGTCAATAATCTCCCTAGTAAATTGGATAAATTAAGTTTTATTGCTTCAGTTTATAATTTTTTTTAAATTAGTATAATTATTTGAATTTTAAGAAATTTCAAGATTTAGTAGATCGAAATTAGTACATAAAAAATTTATTAAATCAATTACTAGCCTATTAAATAATATGGATATCCTCTCCTTAT
>JBHLOG010000039.1:0-28785 GCA_048940765.1 Promethearchaeota archaeon
AACTGTGAAATTTAAATCCACAATTCATACAAAATCTCTGTGTTTCACTTATTAATTTTTGTCCACATTCAGGACAGAAATTTATCTTAATAGTAGGATCCATAAGTAAGGTGGAATAAGGTTCTGCTTTCGCGGCAGGAGATGATATGGCTTTAGGGACAAATATAACTTCTCTTTTTTGTTTTTGTGAAACCTTCGCAGCGATAAATCCTACTATTGCAAGTCCACTTCCTAGAAACGGACCAATAACACCAAAATTAGGGTCAAAATAATCCCAAAAATCAGGATAGACCTCCCATGATATATCCATTGCGATAATCCATGCTATTGTGAAGGCAATTATCAATAATGAAGAAACTAACCAAGGATTGGGATTCCCAATTCCCTCTTTTATGCGACTTCGATAATTTAAGGAAGTTCCAATTAAAATCAGAATACAAAGAACTAAAAAGATTGAACACACAATCGAAGGAATAAGAACATCAGGGTTGTCAATAAAGGTGGTGTCACTGTCATAGATCTCATAATACTCATTATAAATTTCATACGATATAAGCCCCCATATCCATAAATAAATCGATCCATCATACGCTTCTATAGAAACTGCGGGTGTGAAAAATGCTATTAACGCTAAAATCCCACCTATTAGTGAAACTGCCCATGTGTAATCTTTTTCCATTGGCTTTTTACATTTGCTCTTTTTTGTCTTTTTAATTTATAATTAGATAATTCTATTTTTAATACTTTTCTTCCCAAATAGAATCTTAACAAAGTTAATAAGAATGGTTTAATTTTTCTTTTTTTATTTTTTCCAGCTGTCGAGTGGTGATAACGAGTTCAGCTCCTGGAACTAAAATTTTGCGGAGATGTTAGATTTAAAGAGTGAAGAGACTCTAAACAGACTATTTATTTTCCATAAGAAGGAAATGGAGAGAAGTGGATTAAAATTCAAAATTAATCAACGGATAATATTATTAGATATAAGAATATAAACTAGTATTTTATTTACACAAGTGGGAAGATTATTAAATAAAGGTTATCCACTCTCAAGATTCTGAACATTCTTCAAAAAAAAATTTTTTCTTTAATAAAGTTATTGATATAAATACTAATGTTGTTCAGAAAAGATTAAATATAAGGAAAAGTTGTTCAATTTTTTTCGACATCAACACCCCATTTTTTTTGTCGTCACGTCATTTACATAAGTGGGAAATATATGGGTAAAGTTTAAATAGTTAAAATCGATATTATAATTAATACATAATAAAGAATTGATATAACGTTCAGATTATGAAGTTTAATTCTGAAGAGCTGTTCAACGAAGGTGATTATCAAAAATTGCAAAATTTTTCATGCGGAGTCAAACATAACTTCGATTCCGGAGTTATAATTGAGAATGATGATCGAAAAAAATATGAGTGGAATTGCTCAACTTGTAAAATGCAAGGAAAAACAATAACAAAAGAAGATCTCAAAAAATTTAAGGCAAGTGGAAGAATAATTTGTCCACTTTTAACTTATGAATAAATATTTCTATTTTAATTAATTTTATTTTTACTAATTTTTTTAAAAAATTATTCTAAACATTTTTAAATGTTATAATAGCATAGCTTTAAAGAATTTAGGGCTTAATGTAATTTTTGAAAGAGTAGGAAGTTTTGCAAACCATTTTTCACCAACATATCTATCGTTACTCGTATTATGTTTAGAAAGATCATGGTTTATATATGCCTCATAAATATATTTTCTGGCTAATTTATTTTCATTCAGCAATTCTGTATAGAGGCGCCACAAAGTTTTTACGTAGGAACCCTTATTGTAGATTAAGTATTCGAGGGCATTACCATTCTTAAAATACGTAAATAGGACACGTTTAACTTCTTGGTCATATTTCTGCAATTCTAATCGGCTAAATTTACTATCACTTTCAAATAATGGCTTTATAGTGTTCGTTGCTATATCAGCACACGCGACTCCAGGTAGTAACCCTTCATAAAAAAAAGCAGTAACTAATCCCGCTGCTTCCCCTAGAACGAGAACTCGATCTGTTGAGAAGTTCTTAATAGGATGTTTAGAAATCTCTCCAACTACAGCAGTTGATAAATCATATTTCAACCCATCTACAAAAGGTTGAATGCGTTTATAATTTTTTAAAATCCGATCAAGTTTTTCAAGGATTGCTTCCTTTGATTCATTTTTTTCCCCCAGAAATCCTGTTGCTATTCTCTCTTTACCTCTATTGAAATAAAAAGGTCCTGTACTCGAGATCTTCGGATTTATATGAAAAGTATAATTATATTCTAAATTTTCATTTATTTTATCTTCATTTCCAAATAAATGGATTAGTGCACCAGTATAATGATCAGGTATTTCAAATCCTAAGGATCTTTGTAGTTCAAATCCACGTGAACCTGTTGCTAAAGCTAATACTTTTGTATTATATGATTCACTTTTATTATTGATTAATTCAATAGAATCGCTGTGTCTATTAATTTTTGAAACTCTTTCATTTGAAGCGAAAGTACCTCCTTGTTGTTCAAGCTGATTAATAAGCTCTTGCAATAAATTTTCAGTATAACAAATATTTCCTAAAGGTATTCCGAATTCTGTAGAATTTATAACACCATTAAATTCGTCACTCATATAATTTGATTTTGTATGCGAAGATGGAAAAATTGTTTTATTTTCCCAGTTAATTTCATTCTTGATAAAAGGTCTATTATGTTCAGGAAATATATTTGTTCTAATAGGTATTTCTTTTCGATAATCTTGAGCTTCAATTAGTAATGTTTTAGCATATTTAGAAATTTTAGAAGCAAAAGTAGCACCAGCAATTCCTGCACCAATGATGATTACATCATACATAATTCTTTCGCACTTTCAAATGAATCGAAATTATTTGTATAAATCATCTTTCCATTTTTAATTTTTAGAAATGGGTCTTTATAATGTCGTGAAAGATAAATTGGAGATATTATTTTTAGTAGGACAAAGTTTTTTTAGTAGTGTCACCCTCATTTCACATGGTCAATTTTTTTTATTGAATTTTCCAAAAAATAATAAATTAATTTAATTAAAAGGTGATAAATTATAGGATTAAGATTAGCGTCGGGACTTGCTATAACCTCCTTATTTGCTCTAATCTATGCCCTTGTTTTCGTGATTGGTATTTGGTTCTTACCCTCATCGATATGGGGTCTGATTATTATGGTTGCACTTACTCTTGGGATGGTTCTTTTTCAATATGCAATATCTCCACTGATTGTTAGTTGGCTTTATCGAATTGATTGGATCCCCTATGAAGAGTTTGTTGCTGAATTTCCACACCTCGCAGAATCGCTTCATAAAGTAGTTGATTATAACAATATAAAAATGCCACGGCTTGGAATTATACATGATCTTAACCCTAATGCATTTACATTCGGTTGGTCCAAAAATTCTGCAAGAGTTATACTCACTGATGGAATATTAAAATACTTAAATAAAAAAGAACAAAACGCTGTCTTCTCACATGAATTAGGACACGTAGTTCACTCTGATTTCATTTTAATGACTATTGTATTTGCTATCCCATTAGTCCTTTTAACAATTGCTCGATGGGCTTATTATGCAAGTTGGTTTTCAAGAGCTAGAAGTTCAAGAGATAGTGATGAAGCTGCAGCTATTAGACTTGCTTTACTTGCTATAGCAGCCTTAGCATACTTAACCTATTATTTAGGTTATTTGATATCTCTAATTGTAAGTAGGATAAGGGAATATTACGCAGATGAGCATAGCGCTGAAGTATTAGAAGATCCGAACGCATTGGCGACTGGTCTTGTCAAGATAGCTTATGGTTTATTAATAGATAGTAAAGTTGAGGAAAGAACAAAATCACGAGTAAGAGCACTAAGAGGCTTAGGAATTTTTGATCCAAGTCATGCTAAAGGCTTAGGAATAATAAGTGTTGGAAGAACTCAGACTATTTCGATGGAGGCCGTACAAGCAGCTGCAGCATGGGATTTATTTAATCCTTGGGCAAAATATTATCAAATTTTCTCAACACATCCGTTACCTGCGAAAAGAATTAGGCGTCTAAACATGTTATGTGAAATTTATGGTATTCAACCTGAAATTGATTTCTCTGATGCGAGAAGACTTAAAGAAGAACAAGCAGGAAAAACATTAATTGATGAATTTTTATGGGATTTATTCATAAAATATCTTCCTACTTTAGTGTTTCTTGGATTAATTGGAGTAAGTATTGTTTGGATCTTTGATATGGCTGGCATTATTAGTTTGAATAACGCTTTTTTCACTCCGCAAAACATGTTATTCCTGTGGGCTGTTGGATTTTATATAATAGGATTCATGTCGATTATTAAGACTAGATATATGTATAAGGGTGGCTTTGATGCAAAAACAGTAATTGAGCTTGTTACTAATGTTAAAGTAAGTCCGATTAGAACCGTTCCTTCTATTTTGGAGGGTACAATAGTTGGAAGGGGGATTCCCGGATATTACTTTAGTGAAGATATGTACTTCCAAGATGAAACAGGTTTAATGTACGTTGATTATCGGTTTGGTATTGGTCTAGTAGATTTGATTTTCTCTCTTAGAACCGTTAAGAGGTTAATAGGGCAAAGAGTTCGTATCAAAGGGTGGTACAGAAGAGGTCCAATTCCGTATATTCAAGTAGATACAATATGGTCTGAATCTGGGACACGACATAGAAACTATGCAAAATCTTTTCGATATTTGTGGGCAGTTTTAGCATTTTTAATAGGTTTAGCATGTCTATATTTCTGGTTTCAAATGAGATAATGAATTAAAACTATTTTTTTCTTCCCTTTTTTTTCTTTTATTAAAAAAAGTTATATAATATTAGTTATTCTATTTGCTACTTTCTGAAGATTTAAATCAGCCATTCCTAAAGGTACAGAACTATCATAAAGAACAACACATAAAAGAGGATCAAGTTTCCATGGAATATCAATTACTTTAGAAAAAACTTTTTCTCCATTTTCTAAGCTGTAGTACATTTCTGGGAGGTTTAGAGCACCTACCATGTATCGAATTTCTAGTTCTTTCAATGAATTCACCAATATCTGGTTCGGAAGCGAAGTGTATATTATATTTCCTTTCGTAGTTAAAAGAGCAGCACCAATAATTTCATTCTCAAGTAATAACTCCTCAAATAAATCAATCGCTTTTTGATAAAAGGTTTTACTCATGTAGATTTCGTCTTCTCCTCGAACTATTGAATCAAAAATCTTATCCAGTTTTGGATTTTCAATCTCTTGATAATCAATTATTTCACTAGGCTCTGGATATTCTCCAAAAAACACATCTTTAATTCTTTCTAAGCGAGTTGTGGCAAATAAGAGGCCCACAGTGGAATCTGATAAGATGGAAAAAATCAAGTCTTCTTGTACTTTAAATATAAATCTCAATTCACCCATTTCAAGAATTTCAGGAGTTTTCCGGGAAATCACTTTTTCAGAAAAAGAGAAGATTGCTGAAAAAAAAGGAGTTATTAAATTCACTTCAATATTCTCAAATTCTTCAGTAAAATTTCGACTGTATATACATATTCCGGTTCTAGTAAGAATGAATAACGAATGAATTTTCATTGAAAGTAATACCTTGAATATCTTATAAGTTTAATTATAGAAATACAGTCTTTTAAGTATTTTTAAAAGATTCTGTTATACAAGATAGAATAATAAATCTAATTTATCTTAAGCTGATATTTTAATTTCCAATTGATTATATTCTTTTCAAAAAAGAAAAAGCGTTATACAATCCAAGATTTGAGGAATTAATTAAATAAATTAATCTTTTTTTATCCAATCTTGGATAGCTACTTTAACTGAACGACTCATTTCTGTTGAAAACGCAGATCCAGTTTTTCTTAAGTAATAATCCTGTCCTAAATTCTCTGCGTTTTTTACGAGTGTTTCTTTTTCAAAATCTTTGAACATTTCAGAAAAGTCCTCTTTATTGAAACGTTTATATGTATCAATAAGATGTATAAAATTTTTTGGGAATCGTGGTTTTAGTATCCTTTTCGAGGGATCTTGTTTTGGATATCCAAAACAAACTAATATAATAGGAAAAACCCATCTTGGTAAGTTAAACATTTCACGATGAATTTCAATATTTTCCATAATATCACCAATATAGCATGACCCAATTCCCATCGATTCAGCAGCTAATACTGCATTTTGGGCGGCAATTAGAGCATCACAACATGCAAGTAAAAGGTCTGATTCATCAGGGGTTCGGTATACGAGATTTTTCTTTATACATAACTTTTTTATCCCAGATATTTCATAATAATCATACCAGCGTTGCATATCTGCTAAAAAGAGGAGAACAAGAGGCGCTTTCGCAATATGAGGCTGATTATCACATGTTATGACAAGTTTATCTTTTTTTTCTTGATTTTTTATTTCTATGATTGAATAAAACATCATATTACCAGCAGTTGGAGCACGCATAGCAGCATGTATTATGATATCAATTTCTTTTTGAGACAAAGGTTTTGAATCATAATTTCTTACAGAACATCTATTATTGATAACTCTTATTACTTCATTATAAGATTCTATCTCATTCATGAATTTTCACGATGATTACAAGTGATTAATAATTTAATTTGTGAGCAATGTGTCTTAAGTATTATTATTTAGCTTCTCATTATTGTTAAATAAATTGTGTTATTTAGGATAATTTAGAAAATTCGTTCTAATATCATGTTTTTTTTCAATAATTCAGAGGTTTAAATAAAAATTTTTATTTCTTTTGTATAAGAACTTGTGGAAACTTATTCATAGACAATTTTGGAATCAAAGAGATAAAAGAATGTCTGATGATAAGTTAGAAAAGATAAAAGTTCGAAAAGCGGAAATGTTATTTAAACTTCAATCAATATCTAAAGAAATCCTTAATATAAACTCTGAAATTGAATTCAATAAATTGATTAATGATTTCCCAGATAAAATGATAATTATTGATTTTTAGGCAATCTGGAGTGCACCATGCAAATTATTTACTCCAATTTTTGAGTAAGTTTATCAAGAATTCTCACATGAATTTATTTTTGCTAAAGTTAATGTAGATGAAAATCCTATGATTGCTCAACTTTTTGGAATTCGCTCAATTCCAACAACGGTCTTTATGAAAGGAGGAAATCTATTAAGAAAATTTGTAGGAGTATTGAATTATGATTCATTAAGACAAATCCTTAATAAGTTTAAAATTTAGGCGTGCTTTTTAAAATAAAAAATACTGATTCTATTTGATTTATTATAAAATCTAAAATTTATTGAGAATAGATTATTTTTATAATTCATAATCAAAAATATAAATATATTTCTTAGATAAATTTAAAGTGTGATTTAGTTGGAATTAAAAACTCTTTTTAGTCCAGAAAGAATTGGAAATGTACAAATCAAGAATAGGATTGTACGTTCAGCAACACACATGGGAAGCTCAGAAAAGTATGGGTATATTGGTAAAAAACTAATAGATATTTATAAAGAATTAGCACGTGGAGGCACGGGATTAATAATTTCTGGTTTTACAGCTGTAGATCCAGGAGGTACTGCTAGCCCATATCAAGAGTGCCTTTTCGATGATTCATTTATCCCTGGTCAAAAAAAATTGGTAGAAGCTGTTCATGATTCTTCTGAGGCTAAAATAGCAGCACAAATAGCACATACGGGTCGTTTAGGTAACCATCCAAAATATCCGCCGGTTGCACCATCTCCAATTCCATATAAAATTACAGGATTTACACCTCGAGAATTAACGGTTGAGGAAATAAATAAACTAATACAAAAGTTTATTGATGCTGGGCATAGAGCTTTTGAATGTGGTTATGATATGATACAATTACATGCAGCACACGGCTACTTTTTGTGTAATTTCATTTCTCCTTACACCAACAAACGAGAGGATGAATATGGGGGAACTACTCAAAAAAGGGCAAAGATTTTAATTGATATTTATCATGGGTTAAGAGATGAATTAGGAAAAAGTTTTCCTATAATTATTAAATTACAGGTAGAAGATTTTATTCCAAATGGACTTATATTCGAAGAAGGTCTTGAATATGTTAAAATTTTTTCTGAAGTTGGATTTGATGCAATTGAGCCTAGTGGTGGAGGTTGGGAGGCGCAAGCCCTTGCAAAGAAAGCATATCCAAGCCTACATATCAAAAAACCTGAAGAGGAAAATTATTTTTTACCATATGCGAAAAAAATGAGACCTTTTATGAGAAATAGCAAATTAATTCTCATGGGTGGAATTAAAAATCCGATTTCAGCTGAAAAAATACTTCAAGAAAAGACTGTTGATTTCGTTTCAATGTGCCGTCCATTAATTTATGAACCAGATCTTCCAAATCGTTGGCAAAGTGGAGATATTTCCCCGGCAAAATGTATTAGTTGTAACGGTTGTTATATGTCTATGTTGAGGGGTCCCGTATATTGTGTTACTAAAAGAAGATTAGAAGAAAAGAAAAAAAAATAAATTTTTTTATAAAATAACCCAAATATAATAATTGATAAATCTAAAATGGATAATATAACAGCGAAAACAGCCTATTCTGACCACCTATTCCAATTTCGTTCAGTAGAAAGAAAGCGATTGATTTTATCTCTCACAATTACGCTAATTGTAATGATTATTGAGATAATTGGAGGATTTATTACAAATAGTATAGCATTAATCAGTGATGCTGGTCATATGTTCACACATACTTTTGCTATAGGTATAAGTTTGTTGGCGAATTTTATAGCACGAAAACCTCCTTGTCATCATAAGACTTTTGGCTTATATCGCGCAGAAGTTTTAGCGGCGTTTATCAATGGTTTATTTCTAATACCAATTGTAGGTTTTATAATCTACGAAACAATTCTTAGATTTTTAAATCCTCAAGATATTGTTGGATTATACATGTTAATAGTCGCTTTTATTGGTCTTTCTGTAAATATTTCAAGTATTTTAATTCTTCAGAGTCGTAAAAATGCGAGTTTAAATGTAAAAAGTGTATTTTATCATATGATTGCGGATGCAGCTTCATCCATTGGTATCGTAGTCGCCGCTTTTATTATAATTTTTACCGGATTGGTAATTCTTGACCCTATTGTAAGTTTAGGAATATCTTTTGTCATTCTATATTGGGCTTACGGGATATTAAAGGAATCTACTCGAATCTTACTCGAAATGGCACCAAAGGGTTTGAATATTGATACCATTAATGAAGATATTAAGAAGAATTTTATCGAAATAAAAGAATTAATTCACGCTCATCTGTGGACAATCACTCCAGAGATGCTCGTATATTCAGCACACATTAAAGTAGACGATAGTAATAGTAATATTAACCAAGCTGCATTAATTTCAGAAATTAATGAATTTTTGCAAAAAAATCATAAAATTATTGAATCTACCATCCAAATTTTGCCACTAGATGCAATAGATTCCTGTAATTTTTAAAGATTTCTAATTAATTTTTATAAAAATAATCTTTATATAATAGAAAATATCTCCATATTTATAATTACTAAAAATCTTTTAACTGAAACAAATGAAATGATTTAAATGTCAGAAAATCAAACTTTACCTTTCTTTGTGGGAGCCCTTATTACTAGTGCTTTAGGTTGGATTTTACTACTTGCTACTAATTTTGGAGGATTTGATGGATCAAATTATTATCTTGGAGTGTATGTATATGGAGGTATAGGAGCATGGTCAGGAGTATATGGTTTACCAATCCTTTTAACGGCTTTTTTACTTCTGTACTGTACTATTATGTCCATACTAATTTTAAGATTTCCTGATAAAATTCCTGATAAGAAATATATTCATTATGGCTTTTATTTATCTGTTATCGCCTTCATTCTTTCAATAATAAATGGAATTGTATTTGCTGCTGTGGCTGAATCTGAAGAATGGTGGTGGTGGTTTGATGCAGGTTTTTATGCAGGAGTGATTGGAGGCTTACTTACAGCTATTTTGTTTTATTTAGGAGAAAAAACAGTCAAGTTATAAAATTCTAACTTTTTTTCTTTTTCAATTAATTTACGCAATCATATAATTCTGGATTAACTTTTTAAGATTTCAGTCTTTTTGATATTTCATAGAATTAGGAAAAATGTTATATGGAACGTAATTATAAATCGAATATATTCAAAATCTATATTTTTTCGTTTATTTTGGGTATACACACAGTTAGAGGAGTATATATTCCATTCATGTTAAGTTGGGGTGGTCTTTCCTTCTTTCAAGTAATGATATTACAAAGCTATTTTACAGCAATGATAGTTGTATTTGAAATTCCCTCAGGAGCAATTGCTGATTTTTTGGGTCGAAAAACTGCATTGATATTATCAGCGTTATCAGTGGCTAGTGCGGCATTTACATATAGTATTATTCCAAATTTTTTCTTATTTATGCTTGCAGAAACTTTATGGGCTTTTGGATCAGCCTTACTATCAGGGACAAATGAAGCTTTTATTTATTTCTCGCTAAAATCTTTTGGAGAAGAAAAATCCCTTTCAAAAATATTAGGAAGAACTAGAACTATGAGATTAATTGCTTTAACCCTTTCAGCACCAATTGGTTCGATAATAGCAGCATATATATCATTACAATTTACAATGACAACTCTAGCTTTTATCTTTATTAGCGCGTTTATTGTTGCACTTACATTTAGAGAGCCAAAGATGATAAATAAGAACTATAGACAAGAAACCTATTTCAATATATTAAAATCCGGTTTCAAAGAACTAAGGAATAATAAAAAACTAAGAATACTCGCTTTTGATTGGATTCCAATTAGCGTTTTAATAATTTTTATGTTTTGGATCTATCAAGTTTACTTTGAAGCGATTCACATCCCAATAGTATTCTTTGGTTTTATTACTTCACTAATGAACATAACAGATGCAATTTTTTCCAACTTAATACCATATTTATTGAAATCAACTAAAAATAAAAAGCAATTTCTAATTCTAATTAATTTAATAAATGGCATAGCATATATTGTCTTGGGATTTACTACTATTATTCCATTAGGTTTAGTTATAGTATTAGCAATTGTTGCTTTTGGTTATTCAAGATATTTAATTTTTGTAGACGGAATAAATTTACAGATGGAATCCGAGAATAGAGCTACGGTTCTAAGTACAATCAATATGTTTGGCAGCTTTTTAAGAGCGATACTTTACCCTATTGTTGGACTTCTAGTTGAATGGAACATTTTTGTAGTTTTCATTATGACTGGGGGACTAATTCTTCTTTTTACCATTTTTACACGTTCCAAAAGTGAATATCTTTAAAAAAATATGAAATAAGATAATGGATAAAAAAGTTTAAAAAGAAATTTAAAAAAATTCTGTATTATTTGCTTTTTGCTGCTTTCTCTCTTAGTTTTCTGCGAAAAATCTTACCTACCGCTGTTCTTGGCAAAACATTTACGAATTCGATTTGTCGTGGATACTTATAAGAAGCCATGTTTTCTTTAGCCCATTCAATAATATCCTGTTCTGTTATTTTCCCTTTGTAATCTGGCTTAAGACCAATATAAGCTTTAATTGTTTCACCAATATCTGGGTCTGGAGCTGAAACTACTCCCGCTTCTAAAACTGCAGGATGTTCATATAATTTCTCTTCAACTTCTTTTGGCATAACCTTATATCCCTTATATTTTATTATATCTTTTGTCCGGCCTTCTATATAGAAATATCCTAATTCATCCATACGAGCTAAATCACCAGTTTTAAGCCAATCGTTAACAAAGGTAGCAGCTGTTTCTTCTGGTCTTTTCCAATAGCCTTTCATAACTTGCGGTCCCTTAATTAATAGCTCACCTACAGTACCAATTGGCTGTTCTTCTAATGTGTCTGGATCTACAATCTTTGCATCAGTATCTACAATTGGAACTCCAATACTGTCTGGTTTTATTTCAGGTAACCACGCTGGTTGATGATGTGTTACTGGTGATGTTTCCGTTAACCCAAATCCCTGACCAACTTTAAATCCAATGACTTCTTCCCATTTTCTATTTATTTCTGTTGCTAAAGTAGCTGATCCTGATGTCGCTGATTCAAGACTTGATAGATCTCGTTTGGTAAAATCAGGTGAATTAACTAGCATTTGAAACATTACAGGTACACCTACAAAAGTGGCACACTTGTAATATTCAATTGCTTCTAGAACTTCTGAAGGATTAAAAGCTTCAAACATTACTAACATTTGAGCCGCTACAGAAGTTATAATTAATATTTGAAAGCCAAAAGAATGACATATTGGTAATACAGTTAGGCCTACTCCTGTTCCTATTACACTTTCATCTCTCTCTCTAGATGTTCGTATATTATTTATAACACAAAGAGTATCAGATACTAAATTATTATGTGTTAACATTACACCTTTAGGTAAGCCAGTTGTACCTCCTGTATAAAGTAATGCTGCGATATCATTTACAGGATCAATTTCCACCTCAGGTTGTCTTGGTTCTTTTTCGCTAATAAATTCTTCTAAAGTAATTGTCTCAGGCTTTGCTTCTTCTGCTCGAAGCAATATCACCTTATTTAATTCAATTTCATTTCTAACTTTCTTTATTGTCCTATAATTGTTTTTATGTATAAAAACTATTTTTATATTCCCCGCATCTCTAATAATATGAATTACATCTTTTTCTTTTAGAAGTGGATTTATTGGAACGGCAGCGGCACCAGTTTCCATTATTCCTAGACAACAAAATAGAAACTCGGGGCAATTTCCAGTCATTATGCCTACAGCATCCCCTTTCCTAACACCTGCTTCATATAATGCATTTGCTATTTTATCAGCAGTATAATTCAATTCCCGATAGGTGTATTTCTTATCGGTTGGTTTATAATAAACACAAACATTATTCGGATATCTGGATGCCGAACGTTTAATAAGTTCATGTACTGGGATGGGTTCAAATTTTACTGTCTTTGGAATGTATTCTGGTTTAAGTTTCAACCATGGACGATCTGTACTTTCGAGGTAAGGAGATTCATTATCGTAATCTGCAATATAATCCCACTCTGAATAATCTTTCATAAAAACTTCCCGTACAATTTAAATTTATATTTCATTGATTTTAAATTACATATATATCGTAATAGTAAATTCAACCTAAATATTTAAAAATCTTTACTCATGAAAGAGTAAGAAATGTAAATCCATAAATAAAAATATAAACTTTTGATCTTACTCACTGAATTTTGGTCAGTATTATGAAAGAGTTAAAAAATAAGAATTGTTTTATAACTGGCGCTGCGAGTGGGATAGGACGCTCTTTTGCAACTGCATTAGCTAAGGAGGGGATGAATCTTTTTATTTCCGATATCGATATGGAAAATTTAGAAGATGTAAAAAAACAAATAGAAAGACAAGGGGGAAATGTATATATCGACAGGTGTGATGTTTCTCAGTTGGATGATTTTAAGAAAATTGCTGGAAAATTTTTTTCTACATTGGAAAATTTGGATCTCCTAATAAATAATGCCGGAATGGCTATAGTTGGAAATATAATAGATTTAGAAATTGAAGATTGGAAAAGAGTGTTTGATGTAAACCTATGGAGTGTTATATATTCAATTAAAGTGTTTTTACCTCATATGCTTCAAAGAGGGTCAGGTCATATTGTAAATGTAGCCTCTGGAACTGGAGTAATTGCTACAGCAGATCCTGCTCCTTATATTACTTCAAAATTCGCAGTAGTGGGACTATCAGAAGCACTTTTTGGTCATCTAAGCGCACAAGGAATTAATGTCTCAGTAATAATTCCTATGTATGTAAGAACTAATATTTTTAATAATGCTATACCACGTTATCCAAAGAAACTTATTGAAGATGTAGGGGCACAAAAATTAGAAGAGTTTAGAAAATTAAGAGTAGCGGAATATTTTAGTAAGGCTTCATCTCCAGACAGGGTGGTGAAGAAATATATTAATGGTATTAAAAAGAATAACCTGTATATCTCAGAGACAAATAACCTTTTCCGTATTATGTCATCTAAAGGAAGTACTCCTCAACATTACGAGGACCTTTTAAAAGGTTTACATAAATCAAGTTTAGATACAATGAAAAAGGATTTTCTAAAAATAGGTGTTAATCTTGATGAATATCTATAAATATAAAAAGAATTTTATTTAAAAATTATATTAGATCTCACTATCCCATTTTAAGAATGAATATGGTACGAATTTTTCTTGTTCAAGTTCAGCTACAACAGAGCCCTTAAACATGGAGTTATTACCTTTTATATAAACTGCCCCCATTATTCTTTCAATCTCCACTTCTCCCCAAGGATCGTTAACAGAGGACTTTATACTTATTTTAGCATTTCCTAGTTTTAGTTCAGTAGGTCGTAAAACTGTTTCTTGTTTGACTAACCGAGGCGTATAATCAAAATATTCCCCATCTGGAGAGATAAAATGTTTATAATTATAGGATACAGAAAGAATATCTGTTCCGGCACCACCACTAGTTCTTTCAGTAAATAGTTGAATAAAATCCGAAGAATTAGGTCTACCATTCAATTTCGCTTTAATTTCAATAAAACGTGTTCCATGACGCTCTGCCCATCCTACTGCTTCCCTTTTTTCACGATTAAAATATATCTTTGCTATCTTTTTAGGAAAACCAAGTACCTCTCGTCCTAAAGCCATAGCCATATCATTTGTAACTGGCATTGCTAAGCAATAACCTCCTTCTACACCA
Organism: Promethearchaeota archaeon; assembly: GCA_048940765.1. GTDB lineage: Archaea > Asgardarchaeota > Lokiarchaeia > Sigyniarchaeales > SOKP01 > Loki-b32. The sequence goes on from JBHLOG010000039.1 coordinate 14,752, forward strand.
TCAAATTCACAAGTTAAAAATAGAGCAGCCTCTTTATATGTAACACCAAAATTAGTACTTGGATAATCTGCAATAAAGGCAGAAACAAGTGGTTTATTAAAAGGTTTAAGAGGGGGTGGAAGTAATCGTGCAATAATTTCTGGTTTAGTTTCCCAATATACAACTAGCACTTCTGCATCGTAAAAATCAGCAGTTTCTTTATTAGCCATTAATCGTATTGAATCTCTTAAAAAACTCATGTTTTTTTCAAACCCTCTTTTTTTAATTACTAATATTAGGATATTTCATAATAAAAATTTAACTAACAATCTATATTAGGGTCTGTTCTACTAATTCTATAAGATCAACCATTTTAAGATTAGAATCTAATGCTTTTATCGCATCTGACAAGTTCCTATAACAAAATGGACAGATACTTACAAGATATTGTGCTCCAGTTTCCTCAGCTTCTTTTACTCTAGATTTAGCAATTTCCAATGCTAACTTAGGAAAGCCTTTTTTGACACCTCCACCTGCACCACAGCATTTGGAATGTTCTTTTATTGTTTTCATTTCAACTAAATTAGCAATTTTCTTTAGAAGATCTCTTGGTTCTTCGTAAAGAGGATTAATTCCTTCCTTAACTCCCAAGTTTCTACCAGTATGACAAGGATCATGATAAGTTACTGTGATACCTAAATGCTGTAATTGAATGCTTTGTTCATTTATTACATTATTTATAAACTCAATTGTATGAAATACTTCAATATTTAAATCTTCCAAATAATCAATATAATCGGTTTTTAATGTTCGATAACACCCAGCACAGCTAGTTATTATTGATTTTATTCCACTCTTTTTAAACAATTCATAATTATTTCTAGCCACAGAATTAAAAGCACTAATATCTCCTGTTCTTTTTGCTACACTTCCACAACAAATTTCTTGATCTCCATATATACCAAATTCAATATTTAATTTTTTGAGAACTTTTGCAGTATTTATTGCGATAGTCTGAAGTTCTTGGGTTAAAGCAGCAGTACATCCAACAAAATAAATTGTGTCTACTTCCTCAGTATTGGCATCTTTTATCTTAAAATCAAGACTTTTTAACCAATCTCTCTTTTGTTTATTATCCCTTTCATAAGGATTTAGTAATTCCACCATTGCCTTATTCATAGGAATATGAGCTTCTAAACCACATCCCGCATCTACTAATTCGGTTCTTAAAGCCTCATAAAATGTAGCATTATCCATATCATATGCACACGCTTCTGCACACGCATTGCAGGTTGGACATTGATATATTACTTCTGCTAAGTCTTTACTCAATTTTAATTTTCCTTGCCAAAGAGAACGAATAATTTGCATTTTTCCTCTACCAAAGTACGGCTCAAATCCAGAAGTATGGTCCCTTGCGACACACACGCCCCATTTTTGAGGATCTGAAGTATAATCTGCAGCTTCTCTACAATCACCACAACTTATACATTGCAAAAGTTTCAATCCTAAATTATTCAAATGTTTATATTTTTCTTCTGGTTTTATCTTATTAATGAGAATATCACCTATTCCTCATCTGCTACTATATGTTCTGTAAGATCATGATCGTAACTATACATATGAAATTTTTTAGGGCTTAAGAGGAAATTAGGATCAACTACTTTTTTGATATCTTTAAAGAATTGGATAAACTCTGGCGTATAGGCATTAGCTTCAACAATTGATTGTGAGATCGCCTCTCCAAGCCAATAATGAATACCACCATAGCGTACTTGATGTCTCAACTTTTTATGCCACATTTTCATAGACAAATCGCGTTGTTCTTCTACATTATCTGCATTAAACCCACCTACAATTACACAATTTCCATTCGGCAAAAGAAGTATAACAGTAGCGAATAATGAGATGCTTTGTGGTGGGAATTCACTCCGATATTTATTATCAAATGCGTTGCTAGAAGATGCTGCTTCGGGTATTGATGAGAGGGGGATCTTATGGCATGTTGTACAGCTAATTTTTGGGGGTGCAACTGAGATATATTTATTGAAATAATTATATGCATATTTCAGATTAAATTGCCAATCTTTAGATAAGATTGCATCCAAATCAATTTCTTGCCATTCAAATGGCCTTGCATCATCTTTCATAATTTTATCAACTTTTTCAAGATAAATATCTAACAAACGTTCATCCATCGCCTCAACCAAAATTGAAAACACAGGTCCTTTTAATTTAGGTCTTTTTAGCGGTTTATTTTCCACCATTCCAGCTAGTAAGTGAACCACAATGATCGGAACAACAAGAACATCGTGCAATCCATCACGCACTTCTTTCCGTAATTTATTCATAAGTACATAAACTATATTGTAATCATTTTTATGGAGCATATAGTACCTTTGAGCTTTAAAGGGAGTTTCTGGAAATAATCTTAAAAAAGCTTTAGTTTTAATTCCCATTGTTCCAACATCTCCCATAAAAAGCCCTGTGAAATCTGGTGCTGCTCCATATCGACAAAATGGTTTAGCATATCTATTAACAGCTGATCCTGTCCTTAGTATTGTACCATGAATGTTTGGTAAGACTACCTCAACACCTAAACAGATGTCTGGGACAAGTCCGTATTTAGTTGAACCAAAACCAGCAGTGCTATTTGAAAGACCACCTCCAATTGTTGCTGAGTAACCACTACCTGGTCCGAGTACACCAGTAGTTAATCCCTTATCATGTAACTCTGAAACTAATCGCCCCCACGTTATTCCACATTCTACTTCACAATAGAAATCTGTTTCACTAATTTCTAAAATGTTATTCATCCGTGTTAAATCTAATAAGATTCCACCCTCAGAAACAGAACCGCCTACAAGATCAGCACCCCCACCTCTCGGAACCATGTGTATTCGATATTTATTCGCAATTTTTACGATTTCTGATACCTCTTTAGAACTTTCTGGCCTTACTATCATATCTGCCCAGCGATCTGGGAAGGCAGGATCTACATTTCTAGAATAAGCTGCTTTCATGAAATCTTTATCTGTTATGTAGTCAGTTCCTACAATATTTTCAATTTCTTTATATATTTCCTTTATTTTTGACATTTTATCAGTACTATATTTTTACGCGATAATTATAAAATAGAATCTATAAATTAATAAAACTTTTTAATGGACTTTCGAAATGAAAAAAGTTGTTTTAGATAATTTTATTAATTAATGAAACAGATATTAAAATATTTAATTTCAAAATAAAAGGTGGTTCCTATCAGTTTTATAAAAACAACAGAAGAATTAAATAAGTTAAAAAGAGAATCATTTGATTTTTATGATGCTGAATTTTTATCTGTCTATTGGGAGACTAAACCAGAAATTATTGAACGATTATTGCCTCCTCCATTAAAACCTGTTAAATATCCTATAGCACATGCAATAGTTGCGAATTATCCAAGAACAAATTTTGGCATTACTTATAAGGAAGCTGCTCTCTTCTTATTTGCAGAATATCAGAATGTTATTGGGACATACTGTCTTGCTATGCCAGTAAATAATGATATGGCTCTAATAGCAGGTCGAGAAGTATTTGGGTATCCTAAAAAAATGTCAAATATTCATTTGAAAAAGTCTAATAAGGAAGTAGAAGCGTGGGTGGAACGTCATGATATAAAATTTATTGAGATTAATGCAAAGCTTACTAATAAGTTAAATGCAGAAGAATCTATGAATAATATTGTAGAGTTAGGATTAGATCCAAATAAACCAGGTGCTATTATATATAATTATAAATATTTTAGATCTCCAAAATATGAAGGATTTGACTATAATCCTCGGTTAATTAGAGAGGAAATCACAATGCAAAAAATTGAGTTAATTTTAGGTGAGGCAGAATTAAAGCTTAAACCTTCTGAGGATGATCCATGGTATGAGGTAGAAGTAGAAAGAGTATTAGGGTGTTTTTATCTAAAGGCTAATAGCCAAATGCAGCCAGGTGATGTAGTTGCTGAAATCGAATCAGAAGAATTTGAACCGTATTCATACATGAAGATTGATAGATATAATAAATAAAATAACAATCCTTTAATTTAGAAATGGAATAAGCTACATCCATGACACTATTTTTTTTTTGTTTATTAAAATTTCTACTAAGTCATCATATTCAATTCCTTTAATTTTATTAATTAAATCACTAGGATTCATTCCTCGTGCTTTAATATCTGGTATTATAGCATACAGATTAAGAGGGAGTAATAAAAGTTCTTCTAAGGATTCAGGCGTTTCTCCTTTTTTTGAAGTACCAATCACACCATCATGGATTAGAACTATATTTATTTCTGTTTTCATTTCTATTTGATCTTTTAAGATATTTATAAATGATTTTATTTTATCTCTTGACATAAGGCTAAAACCGTATAAGTAAACAATTGAACTTTTTGACTCCATAACTCTCACCTTATCAATATTTAAAGCTCATGTCAGCTTCTAAAATAAGCTGAGAAATTTTTTTATTATCAACAACCTTCACATTATCTATTAAAATAAGATCTGTTGGCTTAAATCCAGCAATCCTTAGTGCCTCATCATGAACATAAATTTCTAAATCAGAAAGTTCTATTAATCGTAAAATATTCGTAAATTCATCCATATTTACTACTTTTGGATTTAGATGCTTATTTAAAAAATAAACAGAATCGCTCAAAAGAATAACCTTGCAATTTTCAACATCTCCTACAGCAAGTACTCCAGCAGCCATCCGAATTGATTCTACTACTGAATTTTTTCCAATTGGTGATTCTTCACAAATAATTACTATTGACTTAACCATTATTTTTCATCCTCCAGGACCAAAAAAGATAACTCTATCTGAACGAGCAGCCAAATCTGAGAGTCCTCCCAACCCCTCTCGATAACCACCCTCTATGAATTCATGTTCACTAATCCCTGTAAAACTAATCCATGTTGTACAAGCTGTAAGTTGTATATTATGTTTTTTACAAAAATTCTCGAGAATGTCTGATAAATTACGATCAGAGGTACTTTTTATGGTCCTTTTCTTAATATTGTAAACACCACTGCCATAGAGAAAAATTCCTAATATCTGGTGTCCCTTATTGATAATAGCTTCTCCCAAATTAAGTACACTTTCTATTGCTTCATACTTATAAGGCTCTGCACATACAATAAAAGAAAATGAGACCATTATGAATCTTCGATATTATTTTACTTAATTTAAAAAAAGAAATTTAATTACAAATTTAATTCTTATTTCAATAAAATAAAATTAAGGAAAATAACATGTTGGTTTTTTTTCTTCTGGCCAGTTATCAGCATAGCACTGAGTAGGATAATCATTTGGTAATGCTCCAAGACATCGATTACAAGAAATACAATTAGCTTTATCTTGTTTTCCTTCCTTAAAATTTTTAACAAGAAAAGGTTCTTTAATAAATGGGCGTGACATTGATATGAAATCAACATATTTTTTTTTATTATTTCTTCCATGAAAGACTTGCTTCTTAAACCTCCAACCAGAATTAAGGGAATGTTTCCAATTCTAGGTTTAATCATCATAGCGGTTTCAAGATTATAACCTTCCTCCAGATCATACTTCCCAACCATCTCTTGGTATAAATCTTTTGCCGTAGATTTCAAATAATCTGGAACAGCTTGTATTATTGCTTGAATAGGAATATCTCCCCGAGACATATTAAATAGAGAAAATCCAGAACCACAACTTATCTCGATAGCGTCAATTCTTAATTTAGTTAGCCATTCAGAATATTTTACTGCCAATGGTGGAGTGATTCCTTCAGTGGGGGTATAATCATTAGTGTTTAATTTTACTAGAAGAGGCATTCCTTTTGGTAAAACTTTTTTGATTTTAATAACAATTTCTTTAAAGTATCGAAATCGATTCTCATCAGAACCACCCCATTTATCTTGTCTGCGATTGTAAAAAGGAGATAAAAATTGATTGATCAAATATCCATGAGCAGCATGTAATTGAACTACGTCCGCACCACTTTCAACTGCACGCTTGGCGGCATTACTAAAATCTTCAATTGAACTTTGGATTTCTTCTTCAGTCATTTCTCTTGAATATTCAAATAAAAGAGGATTCAAAATTTGTCCAGAGGGTCCAATAAGTGTTTCTCCTATCAATCTCGAAAAAGTCTGTATCCCTGCGTGTATTAATTGAAACGCAACTTTTCCACCCTCTTGATGTATAGTATTAGCAATCTTTTTTAGACCAGTTACCAAGTTATCGTTATATATTCCTATTTGATATTTATAACCTCTTCCTAAAGGGTTTATGTACATATAACCAGGAATTATTAATCCAATTTCTCCCTTAGCGAGAGTGTTATAAAGTTTTACAAGCTCAGGAGTGACTTCACCCGTGTCTTTTGCTCTATTTTCGAGCGTTGCTGATCGGATAAAACGATTTTTGACCTCCATTTTCCCAATATTCATGGGCTCAAATAAAATTGACATATTAAATCATTGATTTTAGTAATTTATAGGATATTTAATTCAAGGAAAATTCCTCCTAAGCCTATTTAATATCTTATTTCATATAAAATATGATAATAAAATTATTAAAAAGAAATGAACAAAAAATAATTATGAAAGGAAAACAATGCCGAGTTATTGAAAATTATGAATCTCCTTACACAGAACCATGGGAAATGGTTAAAGGAGAAATTTTAACTGTTGGAGAAAAGGATACTGAATGGACGGGATGGATTTGGTGTACTAATAAAGAGGGAGAAAGTCGTTGGGTACCTGAAAATTATCTTGAAATTCATGGAAATACTGGTAAAGCAAAACAAGATTACAATTCAACAGAACTTTCTGTAAAAGTTGGAGAAGAACTATCAATTGAGATGGAAGAGGCTGAATGGTTTTGGGTCAGTAATCAACAGGGTCAAAAAGGCTGGGTTCCAATAAAAAATGTTCAAATAATTAATAAAGATTTAATTTGAATTGAAATAGAATTACTTAATATTTATATTGTAAAAAGTCAAATTTAACCATGTTTAAATACACGAGTAGCCAACAATGGTTTGAAATTATAAAACATAAAGATTATTTATATGTAATTCGAGAGAGACTGGATGAGGTCGATCCTAGATTATATACCACTTACACTAATTTATATTTAGTTATTGGATCGCACTCCGCTTTATTGATTGATACCGGTATTGGATTATTCCCCCTTAAACCAGTTATTAATGATTTAATCTTAGATAAAAAGTTAATGGTAATAAATACACATTCTCACTTTGATCATATTGGGGGAAATCATGAATTTGAAAATATTCTTATATATTATAAAGAGAAAGAATCTATTTCTAAGCCATTTGACATTTCTTTTTTGAAAGATACTTCGAAGGAGATTGTGAAACTTTACGAAGGTAAAAACTATACCATTCTACCTGCTAATAAGATCCAACCTCTAAAGGATGGAGAAATTATTGATTTAGGTGAAATCTCTGTAAAAATAATTCATACCCCAGGACATTCTCCCGGTTCAATCTCTCTACTGACAAGTGGGAATGAACTATTTACAGGTGATACAGCGCATTATGGTACCATGTACCTTACAAAAAAAACATTTCCAATTATTCTCTTAAGTATTTCAAGTTTGATCGAATTGTTTCAAAAATCTTCAAACATCGAAATTTATCCCTCTCATGAGGAATTTGCTGTTGGAAAAGAACTATTAGTTAGCCTTAGCAAAGGAATAGAAAACATTGATAGTATATGGGATAAAAGAATAAGAGATAATTTTCTTGAAGCATGGGTATTATCTGATGAAAATTTTAAATATGTAGTATTTTAATTCACTTTTTAGTAGAGACCTTCAATTACTTTTGGAGTACGTGGAGGTGAACGATAAAATTTCACGGCGGGATATCCTACCATAAATGCTCCTACTTTATTTCCCTTAATATTTGCTATTTTTCTTACTTCTGGATTTCTTGTCATAGCAATTTGTGTCCAACCATTCCAACATGTACCTAAACCAAGTGTCTGAGCGGCTAATCTTCCGTATGTTATAATTATACCAATATTGATTAATTCCATTTCAGAATCATTTGAAGAATCAACAAAAATGACATGTGGAGCATCAAAAAATATTGGACTATTAAATGCTTTTCCAAGAAGCTTAAATAACAGCCCATATTTAGCGCGTGCCTCTGGTTGTTTCATCAACTCTTCAATAACAGTGTCATTTAATTCCTTTATTTGTTTTTGTTCTGAAAGAATAGAAAAATTTTCTGTTCTAGCATTATCTGCTGTAGGAGCATATAGCATAGCGTCAAAAACTTTTTTTAATATATCTATTGGTACTTTATTGGTTTTATAACGCCGAATTGAACGATGTGCTCTAAGAAATTTATAAATTCCATTATATGATATAATTTTCTCTGGTTTCCCAACATCTTCAAAGGTAGATGATTCACCAATACCTTCATAAACTATAGCATCTTGAGGACATCTTGCAATGCAATGACCACATAAATTACAAAATTCTGTTGGATCTTTAAATACTATTTTTCCTTGTTCTTGATCTCGTCTAAATAATATGCAAGTTGCATGGCAGAGATTACAATCATTGCATTCTTCATAGTTTATTCCAAGAATAGACATAAAGAATAAAATCAATAGATAAAATTTAACTTTATCATTTTGAATATAATAAAGCTAATCAATTTGCAATTTTATTAGAAATTAAATAACTTTTTATATAATCCATTCAATAAAAAAAGGGAGATCCAATGAGTGATTATGATTTGATCATTATTGGTGGTGGTATTGGGGGTACAGCAATCGGTGCGATTTTAGCATCAAAAGGCTTTAAGACCATGCTAATTGAAAAAAATGAATTCATTGGTGGTAGGTGCAGCAGTTATGAGAAGGATGGATTCAAAATTGATGTAGGCGTCCATACTTTCGGAAGAACCAGTAGAGGTCCTCATGGTAAAATATTAAACATGATTGGGATGGAAAATGTTATAGATTGGGTTTTATGTAGAAATCCAGGACCAAGATGGTTTTATCAGGGGAAATTTTGGAAATTTCCTAGTGACCTTAAAGAATTAATTCCAGCTTATGATTTTTCCAGTTTTATGAAATTATTTAGAGATATAATGAAAATGAAGAATTTAGAGGAATTTGAAAGTAAGAGTACGAAGAGTTTACTTTCTAAATATACAAATAATAACCTCGTCCATACATTCGTAAATATTATTTCATTATTATATTTTGTTGTTCCTTATTATCAAACTTCTGCTAGTGAATTTGTAAGATGCTTATCCTCTCTTACAGCTGATTTTAGTATTGGATATCCAAAAGGGGGATGTATTTCTATTCCATTAGCCTATGCTCAAGGAATTAAGAATTTTGGAGGAAATATCCAAACGAATGAATCAGTTAAAAAAATTATTATTGAAAATAATAAGGTTCAAGGAATTGAACTGGATAATGGTAAATTTATCTCCACTAATATAGTTATTAGTAATGCGGGAATAAGGGAAACTGTAAATAATTTAGTTGGTAAAAATTATTTTGAAAGTAAATATCTCAAATTCATTGATAATCTCAAATATAGTTTTAGTGCTCTTACTCTTAAAGTTGCTTTAAAAAAGCCTATTACAGATTTTAAGTTAATTACTTCATTTTCTTTGGATGACCCAGAAGAAAATTTCAATTCATTAATACAAGGTAAAGTACCTGAAGATGTATTTCTTTTCGTCCCAATACCCTCAAATTATGATTCTAATTTAGCACCCAAAGGAAAACAGTTATTAATAGCAGGCACTGTTGTATTAAAAGAGAATTTTCTAAAAAATAAAGAAAAGTGGATAAAAAATTCATTAAAAAGTCTTGAAATAATTTTTCCAGATCTTTCTGATAATCTGTTATGGTATGATGTATCAACACCAAATGATTTAGATAAATTAGGTGGAAAAGAAGCATCAGTTATAGGAATTGGACAGATACCTAACCAAACTGGTAATGATAGACCTTCTCAAAAATTACCTATAGAAGGTTTATACCTTGTTGGAGGAGACGCAGGAGGATGGGGGATTGGAACAGAATTGGCAGCTAAAAGTGCTTTAGAATGTTCAGAAATGATTTTAGAGAAATATCAAAAAGTGTAATATTTTTAATTTTAATAAATTCTTATTATTCTTTAATTTAAACTATAATAGGTTAGATCAGATTCGTATAAATAATTTTTAAGTTTCAAGTATTAGCATACTTTAGTGATCTAAATCTTTTTTAAATTCAAGATTAATGATTGCTGTATCTTTTATACCTAATTTTTGTCCGATCTTCCTGATATACCTTATTCTATTTTTTTTGATTAAATCGTTGAAAATTAATGCGGGGATTAATGATATAGTTAAATAAAATGGCATTCCGAGCCATAATATAAGGCTGGGAATATTAAAAATGTTTCCCGGAAGCCCTAGATTTTCAATGTACCGTGTAAGAAAATCCCAGACTATTGTAATATAAGTTATTAAGGCTGCAATACCAGCATAACCCTTCAGAATTATTTGAAACCAATCTCCTATAGATCTCAATACTATGGATTCCTCAGAATTCACAACGCTCTTTCTATCTGAGTATATGATTCCAGAATCATTCAAGAACCATATTGAAGCGAAAAACATTGTTGCTAATCCAAAAGTTATCATTAATAAAACTATTTCACTAAAAAATTTTGTGAGTACAGGAACATTAGATGCAACTTCAATTTCTGTAATTAAATTTGCTGAGAGGATAAACTGAATTACTTCAGGGGTTAGAAGAATAGAAGAAAGGTTAATTGCCATTAACATAGGAAAAAAACCCTTAGAAAAAAATTTAATTTTATCAGAATCTGATGTTTGCTGTATCCCATAATGCATTTTTGAGCCATAAATCTTTTTATGAAGATATAAAATAAGAGGTGTTATAAAATACCCTCCTAAAAGTAATCCAATTAAACCAGAAAGTGGAAAAATTATAATAAATATAAATGCAAGCTCAATAAATACATCATCCAAGGGAACAAAACGTGATAAAGCAATAGGAGCTGGTGGTTTAAATATTAATCTTATTATTGTTAATATAACTATCCAAAAAATAATATAAAGAAGATATAAAACTACTAAATTTCTATATTTTGATCTTTTCTTTAAATTATTCATTATTTTTGTATCCTCCTGTAAAATAAATATTTTAGTTTTTGATTAATTTAATAATTTTACTTCATATTAAGTAATATTATGATTTGTTCCACCAATACGGTGCTTCTACAGAAGTTACTTTATTGGAATCTAATAGTAAAATTTTATTTTCTATAAATGATATCGCAAATCCTCCAAGATATGAAACCCAATTCTTACTTGGTGGAATTCCAAACCAACCAAATCGTAATGCCATCACAAAAAAGTCATGAGTAATATGGATATCGATATTTTTATCAGGAGCATTGTTAAACTTCTTCCAAAAAAGTTCAGCTGCTTTTTGACAGTATTCTTGTAGAGGAGTTATTTCATTTGGAGGGTAGAGCCCTGCCACCCAACGAAAAAAGAATTGTGTACCTGAATATCGTTTCATTTGATTGGGGAAAAAATCTCGAGCGGTCTCTAAATTAAATAAAGGTCCAAAAGCTCCTTTTATTTCACCTTTTCCATTAATATTTTCAAATCCCGATAAAATATCTTCAGCAGTTTCTTGACATCTCCAAACTACGCTATGAAATAAACGAATAGATCTATTTTTAGGTAGTTCTTCACCGAATTTCTTAGCAATCATATGTCCTTCAGGAGTTAATCTTAATTTGATTAGACCATCTAATTCTTCAGATTCATTTCTTTGAGAATGTCTTAAAATGAGAATTATATTAGCTTCTTCGGGAAAGTTTTTTAGTCCTTCAATTATTTGTCGGGCTTGTACAGTCCATTCTTCTTCTTTCCAAATTTTTTCTACGTCCATTTTAATTAAAATATTCCAACATTTTAGAAAATTTTCTTCTCAAACTAAAGTTCACCATTTATTATGAGGAATAAGTTGTACGGATAATTTACTCTTCTGGTAAGGATCCTAAAACTTGTTTCATCTTTTTTCGATAAAGCTCAAAAGCTTTCCGACCTTCTGTGCTAAGTTTCAGCATTGTTTGAGGTTTTTTACCTTTAAATCTTTTTTCAATTTCCACATATCCAGCAGATTCGAGTTTACTTAAATGGGAAGACAGATTTCCATTTGTTAAACCCGTTTGATTTCTCAAGAAAACGAAATCAGCACTTTCAACAACATATAAAACTGACATAATCATTAATCTTGATGGTTCATGAATAATTTTATCAATGTCGGTGAGAGGTTGGATAATATCGTCTGACTCCGTTTTCTTCTTTGCCATTTAGACCCTCCTGCTACGATAAAGGATATTTTTTTAAAAAATGAATAAAATAATATAATCCGATTACTACAATAACTCCACCAAGAACACCAAAAGAAAGTAAAGTATCCAGAGGAGAGCCTACAAATGGATAAAGCACTTCTGTTAAAAAAAAACCTATACCTGCTAATATAGCATAAATGTATAATCTTGTGAAATCTAAGAGATAAGCTATAACAACAAAAGGTAAGGTTATTGCCCCTAATCCAAGAATTAATGCAATAATAAGTGGCTCGAATTTTATGGAATTAACTAAGTCTGTAAATGGTAAAATTAATAGAATGATATTTAAAATGAAAAATGCAAACAAAAACAACTTGAGTTTTTGTTGCTTTGACTTACGCTTTGGTCCAAATTTAACAATTCCAAGACGTGGAATTGTGATAAATTTCTTCCCTAAATAAAAAATCAATAAGGCAATTATATTCAATATTAAGGTTGGAATAACAGCAACCCATAAGTCACTCAAATTGAGAATTGAACTTAAAAATGTAGTAAGCCCTAGACTCAATAGAATCAAACCAATAAATAAATCCCATAACCCATCCTCGAATATAGATCTATACGCTTTTCTCTCAAGTGATTTTAAATTTACATTTTCAGCCATATTTTAGACTAACTCCTCCTATGATAATGGATATTTCTTAAGAAATCGAATAAAAATGATTAATCCCATTGAAAAAATAATGCCTCCCATAATCCCATACGATAAAAGCCACCTGATTTGATAATCTATAGGATCATATAATAGCTCATTGATGAATATAGCCAACCATATAAACAACCCGATTAGATATAATCTTGGATATTTCATTAAATAAGCTATAATACCGAAAAGAGGTATAATAAATAATCCAATAATTAAAATAAACATAATTCCTTCAATGTGTATTCCAGGACCACTTCCAGTTAAAATAATGAAAATTAACTGGATTGTAAATTGAATAATAATCACAATGAATAATTTCTTTCTCATCGACTTTATAGAAGGTCCTGGTTTAGCAATTCCCGTTCTCGGTTGAATGACATATTTGATAATAGTAAAAAGTAAAACTTCCGCTATTATAACAAGAATTAATGGCCATAAAAAATATTTATAAGGTGAGGGTAAACCTTCACGAAAGAAAGGACTAAAACCCATTCCTGAAACTATAAAACCAATTAACATATCAAAAAAGCCATGTTGGTGGGCTGTTTTGAGAATATTTTTCTCAATTTTCTTTATATCAATATTCTCTACCATTCTTTAAGCCATCTCCTCTTTAGACATTGGGTACCTCCTGAGAAATTTGATTAAAGATACAATTCCCATAATTATTATTGTACCACTTACAAGAATAAATACTATTAAAACATCAAAAGGTTCAGGGATAAAAATTGAGAATATATCTGATAAAAAGAAACTTAATCCCACCAATAAACCGAATAAGTAAAAACGGGGATATTGTAAGAAATATGCTGCAAAACATACAGGAGCTGTTATAAAGAGTAAGCCTAAAATTAATCCATCTAAAAATCCTGGAAATTCTAAGCTTAATTCAGGGTTAGTAAATCGGATTAAAAATAGGATTAAAAGAATAAGAAGATTTATAGATAATACAA
>JBHLOG010000170.1:0-6612 GCA_048940765.1 Promethearchaeota archaeon
AGCTTGGGAAAGCATGGAACTTGCTGAAAAATATGAAGATCATGATAGGTTTTCAGAATCTGCTAATTTATTTATAAAAGCAAGTGATTTATTCACAGATAGTAAATTGAAATTATTAGCATCAGGTAATTCTTCTTTTTGCCAAGCTTTAGAACTTGGATGTGAATTTGATGAGAATTATGATTCTGAAGTAAAAGCTCAATTGTATCCTAAAATTAAAGCAATGTTAAGAACAGCAGCGTCTTCTTATGAGAAAGGGGGTTTTAAGAATGGTGGTGATTGGGCTTTAGCTACATCTACTTATTTCGATGCTGTATGGCATTTAATAAGGGCGGATGATGAGCTAGAGATTAGTAACAAAAAAAATCTTTTAGATATCGGAGCTAATTATCTAAGATCAGCAGCCGAGCTTTTTAGTAAAGCGGGTTATAAAGATAAGGAAAAGGAAATTTTAGCCCGTTTGGAAAGATTGAAACAAGAAGAAAAGATATTAGTTTCAGCTCTAAATACAATTAAAAAACCTGCGATATCTAGCAGTACAACGGGCATAATTGCTCCTGCTTGTTCATTAGAAACTAGTCAATCACCTCGATTAGGTGAAGTGTATCAGTTCACCGAAGAAGAGAGAAGAGTAATAGGAGAAAGAATAGCTAAAAAGAAATATCAAATTATTTATAGAGACTTATTTAAAGAATATCCTAGAGCTCAAAAAAGAGAATTTAGAGTTGGCATAGCTCAAATAGGTATATCTGAAAGTGGAGATATCTTAAATGAGTTTTACGAGATGAAAACTTCAGGTTTATTAAGCCTCCGAGAAGATAAACTCGAAATTCTAAGACCCAAAATTCAAAACATGATTGAAAATGCACATAAAGAGGGAGTTAATGTTTTACTTTTCCCAGAAATGATAATTGACCTTAATTACGGTGAGTTATTGGAAGATATTTCTGATCTTGCAAAATCATATGGAATGTATATAATTCCAGGTTCATTTCACGATCAAGAAACGAAAAGAAATATTGCTAGAGTTTTTGGACCAGATGGTATTCTTTGGGAACAAGAAAAACATATACCAGCCATAATACGTCATGGGGAAACCTCATTTAAGGAGGGTATAGAGGTAGGAGATATTCCTCGAAATATTGTTGTTTGTAATACAGAATTTGGGAGAATTGCAATTTCTATTTGTCGTGATTTTCTTGATATGGATCTGAGGGTAGAATTAAAAAATTTTGAACCCCCTGTTGATATTATTTTAAATCCCGCCTTTACGCCTGTGACTGCTGATTTTAAAGCAATACACTTCGATGCTCGGAGATCTATTTATGCGTACTCTTTTTTTGCTAATATAGCTGAATTTGGTGATTCGCTAATCTATACACCCGAGAAAGATCGTACTGAAAGAACTATTCCCGCAAAAGAAGAAGGTTTGATATATAAAGATATTGATCTCTTCAAATTGCGTTCAGAACGTAAAAAATGGGAAAAAGAACAGAGAAAAGAAAGACTATTTATCCAAAGTACACGAATATAATTTTTTACTTATTCTAAATCTGTTACTATTTTATATAAAATATTTTAAACTTGCACATCTAATATTAATTATTCTTAAAGATAAAAAAATGAAACCCAGAAAGCCAATATTTCTAATATATGATTAAAATATAATTGAGGATGGTAAGAATCACTCAAAATGAATTATTAAACCGAGCAGAAGCAGAAGAAAAGAAGTATAATTTAAAAGAAGCAATTAAATTATACAAAATGGCTTTAGAGACTGAAATAGAAAAAGATGATTTAGAAAAGGTTTCACAAGTATATAAAAAAATTGGAGATATTTATTATTTAGCTGTTTGTACAGCTGATACCGAGAATGAACTTACAGAAATGATAGATGATGCAGTAGAAGCATATGATAATGCAATAAAGATATATACCGAAATGAATGATAAAGTAAAGATCTTAGAGTGCATAGCAGGACAACTTAAAGTTAAAGCGGAAAGAGGAATATCTCCTGAATATTGTAGAAAGCAATTATTTGATTCCTTTGAAAAATATATGGAATTAAGTGAAATCTATAATAAAGAAAATGATAAGAAGAATTTGTTAAATATTTTAAGCCAAAGTTCACTTACTTTAGGATTTTTGTTACAATATGTTTATGATCCTGTTGAACTTGAGGATTTGTGCCAAAGAGGCGATGAAATAGCTGAGCGAGGTTTGAATTTATCTTATGAACTTGGTAATAAAGATTATATAGGCAATTTCTTTTTTATGGGAAATTTCATCATTGCTATTAAAACTTGGATAATTTATTCCAGAAAAGATAAGCTTTTCTGGATGAACAGCGAACATGAAAAAAGTCTTAATAAGTTCCTTGATAGATCCAATGGAGGGTTAAAGTTCATTGAAGAAAGTGATGACAAGTTCAATAAAGCTTTATTTTATCATAATATCGGTTCTATAAATTGCCAATTTGCAGCTCGGTTTATTCATGATGAGAAAGAACAAAAGGAACTCGCTGATAAAGGTATAAAATATTGCGAAAAATCTTTAGACCTAATGAGGGAACTAAACTTTAAGCCATTTCTTATACATTATATATTTTGGTTAGATTACTTTCTTGTTTTGTTAGGAAGATTCCAATATCTTCAAAAAAGAATTTTAGGAGATATTGCTGAAATTCAAGAAAAGGGTAAAGTTTATCAAAATCTATATTCATTTTGGGGTTTCATGACTAATTTTTTATCAGCAATATCTTATCAAGATTTTACTCGAAGAAGTTATTTAAAACCAGATTTGAGAAAAACCTATGCAAAAAAAGGAATTATAGAATTAGAGAATGGATTAAATAAACTCCCCTTTGGACCATTTTTTTCAATATCATATCAGGTTTTGACTAATCTATATTCCCAATTAGTACATCTAACTCCCAAAGGAGAGAAACGTGAGAAAGTTATCGATAGTATGTTTAAAAGTGCATATGCAGCCGAAAAAGCTAGTAAAAAATATAGATCAGGAATGTCTAAAGCTGCAGGTTACATTTCATTATTTCGTGCTCATAAGACTTTATCTGATATTCTAACAAATAAGGAAGAGAAAATTAAGAATTTATCAATTGCAATAGATGCAATAAAGAAAAGTATTGAATTTTCGGTTGAATCATATAGAGATTTCATTGCTGATCGGATGCATCTTGGATTATTATACGAGGACTTAGCTATATTAACTAAGCAAAAAGAACCTTTATCTCAAGCAAGAGAATTGTTACTTCATTTAATAAAAGGTACCATGGAGAAGGGCTATCATTACCACACCGCTGCTGCTCATGAATATTTAGCTAGAATTGAAGATAGATTAGGGAATCACCTAACTTCTGCTCAACATTATGAAATGGCGAGTAAAGCTCATTTAAAATCATTAGAAAAAGTTCAATTTAAACCATTAAAGGATCGAATTAAGGAAAAGATTGAATATGATAAAGCTTGGAAAATAATTGAAAATGCTAAGGTTAATCATAAAAAAGAGGACCATTTAAAAGCAAGAGAACAATATGATATGGCTTTTGAAATCCTAAATACCTTGTCTAGATATAGATATGAAGCTTCTTATTATTCCTCTTGGGCATTATTAGAAGTTTCAGAAGATGCTAGTAAAAAAGAAGAGCATCAAGAAGCAATTGAAAAATATCAAGATACAAAAAAATGTTTTGAAAAATCAATAAATATATTAGAAGAAGCATTAACACAGGCTTCCAACAAAATTGAGATTGAAAGAATATCAAAACTCAAAAAAGTAGCTAATGTTAGGATTAATTATTGTTTAGCTCGTATCAACCTTGAAAAAGCTAGAATTCTTCAAAAACAAAGCGATCATTTATCTGCTGCCGAGAATTTTGCTTTAGCGGCTTCTCAATTTAGAGATATTTGTACGCTATTTAAAATTGAAAGGGAAAGAAAAGAATTGGAAGCGATTTATCATCTATGTAGAGCATGGGAAGGAATGGAACTTGCTGAAAATTATCAGGAACCTGAAAGGTTTGTAGAAGCTTCACATTTATTTTTAAAAGCTAGCAATTTATTCATTGATAGTAAATTAAAGTTATTGGCTTCTGGTAATTCTTCAGTTTGCTTAGCTTTAGAAAATGGTTGTAAGTTTGATGAATCTACCAATATGGAAAAAAAAGCAGATTATTACAAGAAAGTAAAAATGATGTTAAGACAAGCATCTAGTTCATATGAAAAAGGTGGATTTAGCGTAGGGGCTGATTGGGCTTTAGGAACTACAATATACTTCGACGGCCTCTGGCATTTAATAAAAGCAGATGAAGAATTAGAACTTGATAATAGAAAAAAGCAGTTAGAAGTCGGCTCTAAGTATTTAAAATCAGCTGCAGATATATTTGGAAAATCAGGATATAAAGAAAGACAAGAAGAAATTAATGAAAAATTAAATAGGATAGAAAGAGAAGAAATGATTCTATATTCAGCTTTAAATACGATTAGCAACCCTGTTATCTCAAGAAGTACCGTAGGAATCGTCGCTCCTGCGTGTCCAATAGAATCTAGTTTATCACCAAAAATAAGTGAAATCAATCAATTAACCTTAGAAGCTAGTGAGTTATCAGAAACTCAAGAAAAAGTAAAGAAATACAGTTTAAAATATAAAGATCTGTTAACTCAATATCCTAAAATACAAAGAAATGAATGTAGAATTGGAATTGCTCAAATTGGATTATCTAAATCAGGAAATATTTTAAAAGAATTCTTTAAAATAAAGGAATTTGGATTATTAGGAATTAAGGAGGATTTAATTGATTCACTCAGATCAACTTATAAAGAAATGATTGAGAGAGCCAATTCTGATGGAGTTAATATTCTTGTTTTTCCAGAAATGATGATAGATCTGAATTATAATGAAATTATTGAGGTTTTAATGAATTATTCAAAAGTTTACAATATGTATATTATTCCAGGATCCTATCACGATGAAAAATCTAAGAAAAACATTAGTTTAGTTATGAGTCCCGAAGGAATTCTCTGGGAACAAGAAAAACATATACCTGCTATAATTCATATTGAAGGCAATAAAATTAAAGAAGCAATTGATACAAGTTCTTATCCTAGATATACAACTATATGTAATACCGAATTTGGTAGAATTGCCATAGTTATCTGTCGGGACTTTCTTGATATGGATTTAAGAGTGGAATTGAAGAATTTTGAACCACCAGTGGATATTGTCATTAATCCTGCATTTACACCAGTTACAGCAGATTTTAAAGCCGCTCATTTTGACGCACGTAGATCGATATATGCTTACTGCTTCTTCACAAATGTTGCTGAATTTGGTGATTCGCTAATCTATACACCAGAAAAAGACCGCACTGAAAGAACCATTCCAGCAAAAGAAGAAGGTTTGATATATAAAGATATTAATCTTTTCAAATTACGTTCAGAGCGCAAAAAGTGGGAAAAAGAAAAAAAGAAAGAATTACAATTTATCCAAAGTACAAGATAACGTATTTTTTCAAGGGAAATTTTAATAATATAAAAAAATAATTATTGAATTACTGAAATCAATAGCATTTAAAAAAAATCTTTAGCATGATTACCAAGAGTAATCAAGAAGAATCTTTAATTAAAGAAGCGAAAATTGAAGAAAGGAACTATAATTGGGAAAAGGCTGCAGATTTGTATGAACAAGCGGCTAAAATATATTTAGAGAGAGAAAAATTAAAAGACGCTGCGAATATTTATATTAAACTAGGAGATATATGCATTCGAGCTATTTACGCATCAGAAATTAAAGAATGCTATTTAAATTGGAATAAGCAAGCTTTTAAAGCATTTCGAAAGGCGGAGAGTCTTTTTATCCAAACTAATGATAAACTTCTGAGTGATGAATGTGAAGCTAGAGCACTTTCCGTAACAGGCTTTGTTATTACTTCAGTTGAAGAGGCGAGAAAAAATATAAAAAAATCAGTTGATATTCTTTTAAAACTTATTGAAGAATATTCAAAAGTAAATGATACTAAAAATTGGATAAGATTGATAACCCTAATCATTGGGTCAATCAATTTATATGTATTTATAACTTCTGATCCTTCTGAATTGGAGTATTATAGCCAGCTGGGTCGTAATTTAATAGAAAAGGCTTGGACACGTCTAAAAGAAATTGATACGATCGAAATTAGAAGTAGCCTATTGTTTGGTGAGAGTATATTAATGCTTAATATTAATAGGTGGACGGAACTTACTTATGGAGATAAAAAGCAAGAAAAAGTTAACAAAAAATTTTTAAAGAGATGTGAAGAAACACTAAATTTAGTGCAAAATAGTGATGAGGAAATAAATCATAGCTATCTTGGAGATATTTATGGTACAACGGGTTTTGTATATTGTATATTTGGGAGTTTACTTGTTGAAGAAAAAAAGGAACGAGTAAAGTTAGCTGAAAAAGGATTTGAGTTGTTAGAAAAATCTGTTGCTTTTTTTAAAAATTCAAGAAATATTCTTGGAGCTATATCATATATATATAGTACAGATTATCATGCTGGTCTTTTTGGTAGATTTGAATACCTACAGAAGAGAATTCTAAATGATATGCGAG
>JBHLOG010000171.1:0-6563 GCA_048940765.1 Promethearchaeota archaeon
CTTAGAAATTTTAAAAATATAAATCTAAGCGAATATTAATCTTTAAAGTTTTTAAGGTTAATCTAATATTGGATTTATTACTAATTTATAACAAAAGTTTATTAAAAATATTGATTAGTAGAGATATGAAAAAGGGTAACAGTAAAACAAAATGATATATCAAATTCATGAATTTAAGGGTTTAGTGTTGGATATATTAAAAAAGCATGAAGTGAAACGAGCTTCACTTTTTGGTTCAATTGTAAGAGGGGAGATGACTAGCGAAAGCGATATAGATTTGTTAGTTGAATTTAGAGGGAAAAAAACCTATTGGACTTAGCAGGGTTAAAAATAGAACTGGAAGAAAAGCTGAAATGTAAAGTTGATGTTCTAACATATGATTCTCTACATCATTTATTAAAAAAACAAATTTTAGCAGAAAAAGTAGAAATATTATGAAAAAGGATTTTAAAATCTTTTTAGAGCATATATTAGAATCTATAGATTTAATTGAAGAATATCTTAAGGATAAAAATAAGGCAGGCTTTTAAAGATGAGAATATTACAGGAATCTGTTATAAGACGCATTGAAATTATTGGTGAAGCGGTAAAAAATATGCCAGATGATTTTAAAGAGACTTATCCTAAAATCCCATGGAAACAGATTGTTGATATGCGAGATATTTTGATTCATCAATATTTTGGAATAGAACTAAATCTTACATAGGAAGTTATTGAAAGAGATTTACCTAACTTGAAAAATCAGATTAGAAGGATAAAAAAAGAATTAGGATAAACCCTTATCTAACTAAAATAAAATTAAAAAAATAGTATTTATTTTTAAAATTTTACTAATTCTTTTTTCATTAATTTTCTTATGTTGTCAATCGCCCATAGAACGTACTTATAACATTTTTTTCCCCACGTACCATCTTCAACGTATTCCATCATTGTGTTTGGATCACTGAAATCATACCCTGATAAAGTTGGGCAATCTACTGAGCCAAACTCCTTCTCAAATTCTTTTGCGAATTGTGCCGATTTCATATAAGCAGCGGGAACTAAATCACTTGACATCTTTTCTCTTCCTTTTCCTCCTAAAATAGCCCCTACCGCGGCACACCCTCCGACAACAGCACCACAAGGACCACACCATCCTTTCTCAGACTTATAACCCCCCAGTCCACCTGATAAGGGAATCATAATGTTATTGATTAATCCATCTTGAATTCCTAGTATATTTAAAATACCTGTCAATGTTGCTTCCGCACAACCTCCTTCAGTAGGGCTTAATTTAGGAAAAATCTCTTCATATTGCTTAAGTGCTTCATCAAATTTTTTATCAATCTCTCCCGTCATTACTTCTTGTTCCATAATTTTTTTCAACTCTTTTTTTGATTGTTGTTATTTTTTTTGTATAATAATGAAATAATAAAAAAAAATAGATTGAATTTTCTTCTTTAATATCATTTTACCTATCATTTTTAGATTTTAAAAAAAAAAGAATTTAGAAGTAATAATTATCTCTTTTTCCAGAAATAAATTCCTTGCCCAATTAACCAAAGTATTATAAATGTATATAGACTCCAGACAGAAAGATAACCTAACGCATTACGTGCAACTGGTGTATATTCCTGAATTATGACACTCCCAAAAGATAGACCTGAAATAATTCCTGCTAAAATTGCAATGATTGCCATTAATTTAGAGTATTCAGTGTTAGTATATTGTAAATATCCAAGCCAAATGAAATTAAAAGCCATGAAACCAAAGAAAAAGCCCATTGATATTCTGTGAATTTCATATGCGAGGGTAATTGCTGGATTTAAAGGAAAAATTCCAATTGTTATTAGCCAGATTTGACCTATAACTCCTGTAATTATATATATTAAGGTCAATTTATCATCAATACCATTTTTCTTTAAATCTCTTGTTATATACAGCATAAGAAAAATCGAGAAGATTGCAAATAAAACAAGGCCTGTGGAATATGCAATTTGAGCTCCAATTGGTCCAGCCTGTAAATCGCATGAATAATTCGTAAAAATGCTATAAGAAGAATTAAACGGTAAATAAAGCATCAATGCTATTAACAAACCTGCTCCTGTAGCTATGACTGCTAAAAAAGCAAAATAAGCACCATTAAATTTTTCAAAAAATCCCATAATTCTTTTCAACTCCTTTTATTTTAATTTAACATTGGATTTCTTTATTTGATTTTTGTTAGATTTTCCGAATCGATTCGCTGAATTTTAGTATATTTTAAAAAAATCAATATATACTAAAAAATATCGAATTCTTTATTATTCGGTTTTATTTATAAATTAGATTACATTCATATTTAAATATTTCGGCATTAATCGAATAATAAAAATCAGAATTTTAAAAATAGTTTTAATAAATTTAAAATAAAAACATAAGGTTATATGAATCGATTCGATATAATCCAATAAAAAAATATATAAGTAATAAGATTATTAATATAATCGATCTTTCATTATTCGTATTATTAATAATACTTATAAACTTGAATTGATTCTATTAAAACAAATAAAGAGAAAAAAAAGGAGTAGTAAGTAATAAAAATTTGTTTTTTAACATTCATTAAATTGTCTTAAAGGTAGCTGATATGGAAGAAAATCAAATAAAACCAACAATTGATATGTCAGTTTTAACAGGAATACGATTACGAATATGGGGTCTATTAAACGTATATCCTGAATTAAGCTTTACTGAGTTAGCAAAAAAATTAAGAAAGTCAAAATCTACAATACATCCTCATTTGCAAAAATTAATCGAGCTTGGAATTGTTGAAATTTCTAAAAGAGAACATATTAGGGCCAATATAGAAGCCCATTATTATTCTCTAACTCCTGATGCTAATGAAATAACCTCAATAGCCGCTTATGATCTTTCACAAGGTTATGATAAGGAAGTTGTTCAAAAGAGTGCTAAAGCAGGAAAATCTAAAATTATTTATCAGAGAAGGCTTTTGGATAGTTATATCAAATTCTTGGCATATTTAGCAGAAACTGATTCTGATGATATAGTAGAAATTAGAAAAAAAATTTATAAAACGGTTGATTATACAAAAATCGATTTTAGTCACTTTTTTGGGGGTAGTTTCTTTCTAACTGAGGACCAATGGGTGAGATGGCAAAAACAAATTATTAAATTAGCGTTAGAGCTTCAAAATGAGTGTATCAAGGAGCAAAAGGAAAACCCTAAACGAGAAAAATATATTTATTGGTTTCACTGGGGCATACCTGTTAAAATTCTATTTGAAGAATTGGATTTAAAAAAATTGACAGATAAAAAATAAAAACATATTTTTTTTTATTTCAAGCAATCAATCTAATTTTTTACTTTTTTTGATAAATTACATTCTTCTTTACCATTTTGATAAGTTTATCTATTAAAAATCATTCCAGAATTTTTTAACAGGATCTTCCAACTTATCGGTAATTTTGCTCTCAAAAGTTTGATAATCATCAATACATCCATCCCAGTTATCGCTACTCGTCTCAGGATATTCTTCTATGAATTTCTCAGCTATTTGTTCTAATTCTGCTAAAATTTTTTTTTCCTTATGTTTTTTTGAGGAATTCGCTATAAAAATAAGGTTTTTCTTTTTTATAATTGTGAATCGGATATTTTTAATCTCAAAATTGTTTAACCCTCCATTAGCAATCTCTTGAGCAAATGAATTAAGCGCACTCATTAGCGCGCCAAACAGCTGATCTTCAACCATTTGATGAAAAACTCTGCTGAATATGACGATTCCATCGGACCTTTGAATCCATAAATCTTGAATGGCTTTAACCAAAGTTATACCTCTTCATATGTCCTTAATTATCCTTTTCTTTATCCAATTCGGCAATAAATACCCAATATAAAAGCCAATAATGCTTGAAATCAATAAAAGCCTGAATAATATTAAAGTAAATTCATTCGATGGTAAAGTACTATCAAGAAGACCACCAATAGCAAACGAAGGAAAGGCAAATAATAAGAATTTACCTTTAGTTTTCATTTCAATATCATCGTATTTCATCGTTCGAACAGAAAGATGTATTCCTGTGATTAATAGAACAATTATAAATATAATAATATAGATAGATAAAAATCGGTTTCCTCCTGCTGTAGTGTCCACAGGAGAGATTTTTATTGCTGCTTGACTCACATCTGTAAATACAACAAAAAGGAAGACACTATAAAAAAATACAGTTATAACAACCATGATGAGTAAAAATAGTTTTTGTTTTTCTTTCATTAAAATATTGGTATAGAAACCACACCAACAAATTAAACCAATCGGAAGCGGAATAAAATTAAAAAGCAATATCATCTCAAGAGGTAATCCCTCATTACCTCTAATAAGTGCTATAAAAAATGAAGTACTTGTTCCATACCATCCAGATGCTAAAAATATAAGATTCAGACCTAAAAGAATGAAATTTTTGTTTTTATTTTTAAAATATTTTAATAAAACGATTAATCCCAAAATAAATGAAACAATTACCACTAAGAATCCAAGGGTCCCATTAAGGATATCTAAAGGTGTTAAACTCATAAAAATACATAATCTCACATTAAATAAATATTATATAGAGAATTCGATGTCTCATAATTTAATATTTTCCATATTTTTAGTTATTATAAAATTATTCTTTTTGATAGATTATGCTTTTCTTTATCATTTTAATTGGTTTATAAGACTCTTTCGCTCGTCTTAATCCTTCTATTCCCAAATCTTGTTCCCTATTAACATATATCGAATCTATACAGCAACTTTTTAAGAAGAAATTATTGATTGCTTGATAAGACCCTTCATACTCCATATGTGCTTTCTCAATATGAATTACTAAAGTTCTTTCATTTAACATTTCACCAAAAGTATAAGCAGCACACTTATCATCCACACACACTATCCCCCCCTTAAAACCAAGAGCGTCAAAATTGTTTAAAGCTTCGTAAATTGCATTTTGTTCTGCTTCTAGACTTTCATCTTCAGTACAAGCTTTCATTATACACCATTCCAATTGTAGTTCTTTACATTTTTCAATAAGATTTCCTGTTAATAATTTAAAATCATAACTATACTTATCTAAGAATTTTTGTAACCACCTTCTATTTTGCCTATACTTGTTTCCCACTAAGTTAAGAATCTCTTCTTTATTATAAACATAGTCCCAATTATTTCGATCTTCAAGACAATCTAAATTTAATTTAAAAAATTTCTCACTTTCTTTTAAGTTAACACAGATTTCCTCTGGAACTCTATGGACTTCAATATTTCTGAGATCTTCAAATAATTCAATAATAATTTTATCTGGATGGGGACCAATTGGAGGAAAGAAGTAAATATAATCCTTAGAGTCTTTTTTAATCGGTTCTCTTCTATTTTTCAAGTAATCATAAGAAAATAAGATTAAATGTTCTTTAAACGTCAAGAGTAAGAAATTATAGTAATTCCTCCACATGAAGAGGTTAGTAAATGTAAATTCAGAATTTTCTGGTGGATACTTGCTGAAAAATTCATCAAATAGACTTTTATCTGTTATCTCAATTGGTTTTCCCGTGCTAAGATCCATGGTTTATTTATTATTTAAAGAACTTTAAAAGGATTATTCTTTTATTCCATATGCTTAATTTTGAGTAAAAATGAGAAGAGTATTTAAAAATAATAAATTGAATATTCTTAATATGGATGAAATAAAAAATATTATTGACGAATTGGGAATTATCGCGTTAGAGACTAATATAAAAATAGCTGCAGTTGCAGTGGTGTCTGATTCAGGAAAATTAGTTTTTCAGACAGAAAATTGGGATCTAACTAATCAAACTAAAATTATTTTGAAAGTTATAAAAGGAGACAAATCATTTGTTTTAAGCAAGGTAGAATATTCCGTTGTTGAAACTACTTCTGAAGGAATTGTTGGAACAAGCGTAAGTGGGATGGGACATGTATTATTCGTTCCATTTCAAGGAGGAGTGCTTTTATCGTATGCCATGCCTCAAGCAGACACTGCTAAAGCGATAATTTTTCTTAAAAATTTTGCGATGAGACTGAATGGGAAAGTTTAAATTAAAATTATAGTTGAGAGTTTTTTACTGATGGATTTTTGGTTAATCATAAGAATTATTTTCCTTATAATCCTGATAATTTTTGGAATATTCTTTTTCATTGTTTTTATTGTACTAAGAATAATTCGTAGATTTCATAAATTTCCTATTCCTAGCTTTATGACGCGTTTAATTGACAATCCAATTAGAAGAAAATTAATACAAAAACCTAAAACCGTGGTTAAACGGATGAAACTCGAACCTGGAATGATTGTTGTTGAAATAGGACCAGGAAAAGGTAGCTACACTAAAGTACTCGCTCAAACGGTTCTACCGGATGGAAAAATATATGCGATAGATATACAAGAATCTATAATCAATCGGTTAAATAAACGAATTGAAAAGGAGAATATCAAAAATATTATCCCTAAAATCGATGACGTGTATAATCTATCATTCGATGATGAAAGTGTTGATCGCGTTCTAATGATCGCTTGTCTTCCTGAAATTCCTGATCC
>JBHLOG010000040.1:0-28376 GCA_048940765.1 Promethearchaeota archaeon
TGTTTGTTTGAAATGAAGGAAAGAACTTTTTTGTAATATTCTGATTCAAGATTTCTAATAATAGGTTTTTTGAAGATTTCATTAATGAATTTTTTCAACAATTCATCTAATTCAATTAAATCTTTGTGTTCTATTTCAAATCTCTCAATAATTTTTTCATTAAAAATATCATTCTGTATAAAATCACCTAAATTATTTAGGCTTTCAATAGATTCAGAGTTGTAAGTATTAAAAGCGTTTGTTATCATATTTTTAAACAGAAGGTTTAACTTTTCAACATTTTTGTTTTTATTGTCGATAAATTCAGCGCGATACGATTCAAGGTATTTAATCAATTTCCCTGAATGCAATTTTAAAAGATTCCTTTGGTATTTCTGATATTTTTCAGAAATATCATTAATCCAATTTTTTAAATTATTTAGTTTTTCGAGATTTTCTTCCGTATTAAGTACTATATCTACTTCTGGGGGATCTATTAATGAAAAAGGGGTATCAACTTTTACTTTTTCCAGTAATACACTGGTTTTACGTTCTAGTTGATATATCATTTCAATTTGTGAGTATAAATTATAGATATGGATATCTTTCCCTTTAATTTTGACTAATTTATCAAGTAGATTATCTAAATCTTCTGAAAAATATTTTGGATTCTTATTTAAAATTCCTCTTAATATTTTCACGAAATTCGTGAGTATAACATATATTTCCTTTTTCTCATTATTTTCTAGAAAATCATTTTCTAATTTAGTAATATTGTAATAGTCGACAATATTTTGATAATTTTTTTCAGCTAATTTATAGAATTTACTACAATATTCGGTATCTAATGAAATTTTTGCCAAGTAGCTATAATATAATCCTAATAACGATTTATTTATTACGTAAGAGTGATCTTTATATTTTTGAAATTCAATTTTAGTTTTCTCATTATCTATATGAATTAATAAAAATTTATCAACGATAATTTCAAAATTGCCCGCAGAACGAATTAAATGGAACAATTTTGAGTGGTCAATCTCAATGTTATCTAATTTAGTAACAATTAGATGTCTGTATTCTTTAAAATTAGAATTTAACTTATTAAAATAAGATCTGGCTAAATTTTTTCTTCTTTCAAATTCAGTATATTTTATTTCTCTTTCATTTTTTACCGATGTTAAATTTAAAATTTTTTCCAAATAATATTTAAAAGAATATACTGATTCCATATAGAAAGTTTTAGCTTCACAATAAGGACACTGGGCTATAGAGCCTTTAACAAAAGGTAGGGAAGTACCACATTTTTTACAAGGAAGGTGGGGCATCATTGAGAGTATCCTTATTAATTAATTATTTTTGTTACATTATAACTAATAAATTTTTAATTATAAAAATTATATCCTTCTAATTCATAATATCATAATATCTTGATGTATTATTTAAAAAATAAAATTGAATAGAACAAATAATCAAATTAGAAAATAATAATTTTAATTTCTGATAAAGTATAAAAATTAATGAGTAAAGTAGCAATAGAGCCATTTATTTTTTATTCTTATAGGATTGACAAAACCATATCGTTCAAATTGAATTGTTTGTTTCATTGGTATATTTAAAAGATTAATTTCACCTTTACCATAAGATTCTACTCCATCAGGTTTTCGGATTGAAACATTTATGTTTTCATCCTTAGGTACCCAATGAATAATCGAATAATCTCGATCCAATTTTTTACTATGAAATTTAGCACTTATTTTATTTTCATTTAAATTTATAGATTTAATTTTAATATTTATTAAATCCTTTAATCTTATAATTTGATCTTTTATCAATTTCATCGCATCCGATGATGCTATCAATAAATTTAGCTCATTATTATCATCTATTAAACATTTTATTCTTCTTGTACCTTTTTTTGGATTTGAGGGATGTAATAGAGGTTTAGCAATTAATTCTTTAGCAGGAATATCAGAAATAACAATTAAAATTGGATTCTCTACAAAAAAATAGCGATTAGAAACGGGATCAATAATATCTTGATTTTTTGAATATAGCCAATTTACTGAGAATGTGATTCCTGTTAATGACATTCCAAGATCCAATAACACTTCAATGACAGCTTCAGGTCTTATACCTCTTTTTCTAAGAGATTGTAAACTCCAAGTTCGAGGATCATCCCAACCTTCATAATTACCTCTCTGAATATTATTTCTAGATTCGGTTTTACTTAATTTCATATCAGCGAAATTAATTTTTCCATAATGTAAAAACTCTGCTTTTTCCCATTTAAAGTGATCCCATATGAATTCTTCAATAAAATCTTCTTTTACTAAATCAGCACCTCTTAAGATGTGGGTTACTCCAATAAAATGATCGTCAATTGCCCACGAAAACTCTAACATTGGCCATACGATATATTTATTACCAACCCTAGGATGTGCTGCTTCGGATATTCTCATAATTATTTGATCTCGTAAAGCAGGATCTTTTTGATCCATACCTGTTTTTAATCTTACAACAGCATCACCTTCATTATATTTTCCACTTAGCATTGATTTCCATTCATCTAAGTTCTTATTAATTGAATGATTCCTATGAGGACAGTTTTTCTTTCGGTTCTTAAATTTTTCTCTAAACTCATTAGCAGGACAGAAACAGACATAGGCAATATTGTCTTTAATTATTTTTTCACAGTATTCATAAAAGATTTCTAGCCTATCGCTTTTATAATAAATTTGGTCATATTTTATTCCTAACCATTCTAAACCATCCTTTATTAAATTATAAGCATCTGGTAAAACATATTTTGCTTTAGGACTATCTCTTAATGATTTTGGACTCCCAATTGTATCATCATAAAATAAAATGAGTTCACCATTATGCCTCCTTACATATTGATCATTTAATATAATCATTCTTGCATTTCCAATGTGTAATGCTCCACTTGGATAGGGAGCTAAACGCATAACGATCTTTTTAAATTTAGAGATATTAGGTAATTCCGGTAATTCTTTTTTTTCTTCTATTGTTTCTTTTTTATCTAATGCGTGAGGATCTAACTCTAACAATTTATTTTTTTGTTCTTCGGGGTTTAATTTTACAATTTCTTCAATAATTTGATCTAAAAGCGGAAGAACAACCTTGGTTTGAGACTTTAAATCAGGTCTTGAAGCCATTAGTTTTCCCATTATTGCCTTTTTATTGGGCTTCCCGTCAAACTTTACTGCATTCTTCAACCCGCTTAACCAGAGAATCCTTTTTATATCTTCATCTGTCATTTAAAATTTACATTTAATCAATTTCATGATATTAATTTAATAACGATTAATAGTCTATAGTACAAAAAAGCATTGAAATTAGTAAATTTTTACTTTTTACTAACTCTTTTCTTTTCTAAAATCTCTCTTTTAGTTTTTAATTTGAAAATAATATGTTTTAGTAGATTAATTAATTACAAATTGTAAAGTTTTTGAACTATCTCATTGGCTTCATTCATAATTTGGTTAATCAATTCCTTTACAGTTGGTATATCGTGAATAAGACCTACACCTTGTCCACATGAAATGACTCCAGCAGTTAAAATACCCTCTTCATACATAAGTTTTGATTTAGATCCTGCAGCAGCATCAAATATTTCCATTTGATCAATTTTTGAAACTTCTAGTTCAAGAACTTTCTGTGCTGCTTGATTATTCCATACACGATGAGTAGCATTAAGTGATCGCATAATCAGAGTTGTATCATAAATAGTAGCGTTAATAATAGCTTGTTTTAAATTGTCATGAATAGGACATTCATGTGTAGCTAAAAGACGAGTACCTATTAAGGCTCCTTCAGCACCTAGAGCTAAGGCAGCAATTACCCCCCTTCCATCAGAAATTCCTCCTCCAGCTACAACTGGAATCGTTAAAGCATCCACAGTGGCTGGTGTTAATACGATTGTTCCTATATCGTAACGTCCAGTTGCACCGCCATTTTCCCAACCGACTACTTCAACAATATCGGCTCCCAATGACGCTGCCTTTTTCGCATATCTTACCCCAGCACACTTATGAATCCAAACAATATCATTCTCTTTAAATAATGGGATATATTTTTCAGGAGCTTGGTGACCCGAAGTTTCGATAATTTTAACACCCTCTTCGATCATAGTTTTAACTAAATCCATTTGTTTTACTGGTTTTAACATTGGAAATAAATTTACATTTACTGCGAATGGTTTATCAGTCAATTCTTGTAACTCTTTAATAGCTTGTCTCAATGGTTCAGGTGTTCGATACATTACTGAGGCAAGAATTCCAAGAGCTCCTGCATTAGAACATGCTGCAACAAATTTAGGGTATGATATATTCATCATATTCCCACAAAAAATTGGATGTTCAATCCCTAGCATTTCAGTTATTTTTGTTTTAAACAAAATTAGTCACACCAACTTTTTTGTAAGTTTAATATTTTTAATGATTTGAGTTCCATATAATATTAACAATTATAAATTTGTGGAAAAATTACTCTATGACAAAAATAAAAAGACGAGATCGCAATAAAAACTCTTCATCAGAAAGAGAATGGTCTCATTTATGGCGGTTTCCTAGACTATTGATTTTTGGATTTGGTATTGTAACCCTCTTTTGGTATTTTTGGTGTGTTCTTGGTTTAATTATTGGAGTACTTTATTACTTTTTCCTAAAAGATAATGCATGGAAACGAAACGGAATTGTATTAGCTTTTGCAGTTGGTTTTGTCACATTCATTGTCTATTTCTATAAAGAAATTGCCCCGCTGATGGTTGTAATTTGGTTCAATGTAATTTTCATTATTTCTTATTCAATTTTATTAATTATTTTAGAGATTTTAAAAAGAAAAAAAATCTCACTCAATAAAATTCTTCAATGGTCTCGGAAGTATCAGAAATTATCAAATAAAAAACGAAAAGTATCAGAATTAGTGGTTTTAATTATTCCTATAAGCTTATGGGCGTCTTTTAGTATTGATTTCAGAGTAATGTTTGATAATAGACCTAAGCTTCTTTGGGTGAATGCTCCTTCTATGGTTAAAATTAATACAACCTTTGAAATTACAGTTGAGGTTTGGGATTCCTTTGAACGTTTAAGTGCTATCTATAAGGGAAAGGTAGAATTCTCTATAAAATCATTTAATTTTACTAATTATAATCTAATTATAAACCCTAAAGCAAATTTGCCGAAAGCGTACATATTTACGGGACAAATGTTCGGTTCTGACATTGCTTACCAGATTAAAGATGGAAAAGATAACGGAATACACGTATTTCAAGCAATAATTTTTACACCAGGTATCCATTATATTTTGGTAAATGATAGCATAACTAAAAATACGTATTATAGCAATCCAATCATAGTTAAGAATTTCACATCTTCAGAACCATTCATTGTTTGGGGAGATATTCATACTCATTCTCAACTCTCTGATGGTACAGGTACACCGGAAGATTCATTTTACTTTGCAAAACATATAGCTCGCCTTGATTTTAATGCATTAACGGATCATGGTGAACTTCTAATGTTTAATCCATGGTCGCTTAATTATCTTGAATCTTCTACAAATGCAGCTTATGAACCAAATAAATTTGTCACACTTCATGGAATAGAATGGACATGTGTCGAGACAGGTCATTATACTTGCATTTTCAGCGGTAATTCATTGTTAAAATCGCCCATACTTGATTCTTACTTTACTATTAAATCACCTAATGCTTTATGGAACGCTCTGGATGAATTTACGTTAAAATATAGCGTTCGAGCGCTTGCATTACCACACCACACAACTAAAGAGGCATATATCCAAGATTGGACGTACAATAATCCCAAATATGTTAAACTCGCAGAAGTAAGTTCTGTACATGGAGAATTTTTATTTGAACAACGACATCAATTAAATTATGTTGGTGCTATTGATAAGCCTCCAAAATATACAAATGGATCATCAATTATTGATGCATTTACCATGGGGTACAGAATGACTATGTACGTTTCTAGCGATGAACATGATGGTCATCCAGGTCATAGTTTGAGTCACACGAGAGCTTACATAGGACATCAACGTCCTTTTAGTTTATGGCATACTCGAAACGAACATCCCTATCCAGGGGGATTAACTGCAGTTTATATAAATAATCTCACAAGAGAAGGTGTTTTTACTGGATTAGAAAATCAAAGAATATTTGCAAATTCTGACCATGGACGTCCAATACTTATCTTCAGAATAAATGATACAAATGTTGGAGATGGCTCAACATTCATAGCAAGTAGTCAATCTGAATATAGAGAGATAAATATTTTTTTAGCTCAAGATGGAGCCCCAGTTGCACAACATTCTAAAGCAGCATCCGTGACAACTAATTGGATTCCGAATTGGAATGCAGATATTGAAATTATTAAGAATGGAAATTTGTGGTATACTGAAAAAATAAGTTCTCCTATAATTAATATCTCAATAATTGATAAAGATCCAATTATAGGAACATCCTATGAAAATAGTTGTATTAAAAGAGGAAATAATTATTACATAAATCAATATAGTAATAACCCAATTGATCCGAGCACATTAAATACAGATGGTTTTGATTATTATTTAATTCGAGTTGTAGGAGAGAATGGAAGAATATCTTACGCTGGACCTATATGGGTTGAATATTAAATATTTATTTGACTTCTAAACCTAACAAATTTTTTATATCATCAATATTAATCCCAGATAAATCACTTACTACTAGATCAGCATTAAGAAGCTCTTTTTTATTGTGAGTAGTTGTTAGTGCTATTGATAGCATATTTGCTCTTTTCGCAGCCTCAATACCTACGGGAGCATCCTCAATTACAATACAATTTTCAGGTTTAACATTAGCGGATTTAGCAGCAATAAGAAAAACATCAGGTGCTGGTTTCCCATTATTGACCTCTGTAGCCGTTATTATTACATCGAAAAATTCTTTAATTTTTAAAATAGTCAATAACAATTCCACATTTTCTTTTGGACCGCTAGAACCAACAGCTAATTTAAAGCCATTTTCTTTAAGTTCATTAATTAAATTAATTACGCCGGGTAATGGCTCCAGTTTCTCTTGAACCATCTCACGATAATATTTTTCTTTAAGATTTGCCCATGTTATGACATCTTTGTCATCAGCGTCTGGACCGACCAATTTACGAATAATTGGGAAAGATTGTTGACCAAAAGTAGATTTAAAAAATTCTTTTGTAAATTCTATTCCAATTTCATTTGCTAATTTCACCCAACTCTCAAAATGAATTGGACCTGTATCAGCTAATACTCCATCCATATCGAATATTACACAATACGCATGAAACATATTTGATGCAAATAAATACTATTAGATAAAAATTATAGGGTAAAATACATTTTAAGAATTACATAACAATTATCAATGGCCCGGTAGTCTAGCTAATTCTAAGAATTTATCTTTGAATCTGGAATGGATGGGGCGCTGGCTTGCGGTTTTAATATGATTTAAAGTAAAAAGCCAGAATGCGAGGGTTCAAATCCCCCCCGGGCCACTATGTTTTAAACTTTTTATTATTGCTTTATAAAGAATTACTCAATATATTCTAAGATTTCTGAAATGCTGTTAATTGTTCTTAGATCAGTAATATTTAACTCTTTTTCAAATGGGAATTTGTATTTTCTTTTAAGTAAAATTGATTGCAAATTAGCTCGTTGAGCGCCAATAATATCTGCATATTCATCTCCACACATTATAACGGAATTTCCTTGACTCCTTAAACCCATCTTCTCGAGTGTATGATAGAAAATGTCTGGGTCTGGTTTCCGTTTTCCAAATTTAGCAGATGTAATAACCACATCAAAAAATCTAAATAAATCATGCCTTTCTAATATATTTTTTATCGTTTTGTGATTTGGGTGATTAGATATTAAAGCAATTTTCAATTGTTTCATTGTTAGTGTCTCTAATGTTTCTCTAGTTTTTTCAAAAGGTTGCCATTCCTCTTCTTCACATGAATGATATATTTCAGCTAATCGTTGATAAGTATTTTCTGTTAAATTATTCAAATTATTTATTATTTCCTCTTCTCTTAGTGATTCCAAAACATTTTGGAAGATTAACGACGTTGGAAACTCTATTTTTGTTTTAATACTTTTTCTAAAGAAGTGTTGCCTTTTTTTGCTAAACACATTAAGAAAGATTTCGGAGTTTAGTTTTTCATTCCAAACCTGCTTTTCTTTTAAGATAGCAATTGACTTTAATAATCCTTTTTTAAAACATTCATAATATCTTTCAACAGAAGGATTATCAAAATAGAACAATGTAAAGCCAAAATCAAAAATAACTCCTTTAATCATCATTGTGTTAATATTTATAAAAATTTAATCTCAATTTTAATTTATCTGTATTAAAATGTAAGTAAAAGAAGTTTCGTTTCTGTTAAATACTTAATAAAAAACAAATTATTATCATAGATATTTAGTAATAATGACAAAAAATATGTCTATAGATAAATGGCTGTCTGAAAAAGATTCAAAAGAAGAAAAAATTAAAAGAGAGAAAGCTTTTAAGCGTCTTACCAAGGAAGAAGTTCAGGAGTTAAAAAAAAAGAAAATTAGAGATATAGCCAAGAAAGAGGAACAAAAAAACAATCAAGATTCGCAAGATGAAAAATTTTTACGTAAGATTATTGAATTTAGAGAATGGTTAAACCAGAGAACTTATCTTAAAGGAGATGTAGAGAAAATTGAAACATGGATAAAAAATTTGTATTTAACAATTAAATTTGAGATTGAGCAAAAACCAAATTCAATTGATTATGATGCAAAAAAGAAATTAATTGAAAAATATAAAGAAATTCCACCAAAATTTCTAGATGAAAAAACAAGAATAGCATTGAATAAAAGAATTCATGGAACAACAAGAACAACCTCAGATAACTATTATTTAAGAAAATTGAAAAGTAATATTTCAGAAAAACTTAAGGAAGCAAAATATTATGAAATTTTAGATAAACTATTTGAAATATTATAAAACTACGAGGAAAATTCAAAATACTTTTTATTTTATCGATGTTTATATTTTTTATATTAAAAATTAGACACCTCATAAATCAATTAAATGTGGCTTATTTGTCCTATTGCTGGTGTGGGTAAGAGACTTCAACCTTTCACTTATTCTAAGCCAAAAGCTTTTTTGAAAATAGCAGGAAAAAGATTGATTGACCATATTTTAATAAAGTTGAAGAGCTCTTTTTCAAAGGGAACAAACATCTGTTTTATTGTTGGCTATAAAAAAAGACATATAACTGAATATCTAAAAAAAAATCATTCAGATTATTTTAATCTCCATTTTTTAGAACAAAAACCTCTAGGATACGAAGCAGATGCTCCATTCTTCAGCGGACTTGGTGATGCAATATTATTATCTAGGATTTTTGTCGAAAATGATGACTGTTTTATATTTTTGAGCGATCGATTTCCATTAGAAGATTACTCACAAATCTTATTGAATTTTCATCAAGATATTTGTGATGGGATAATAAATGTAAGACAAGTAGAAAATCCACAATTTTATGGTGTAATTGAGTTAGATGAAAATGATACTATTAAAAGTATTAGTGAAAAGCCAGAAAAACCTAAATCTAATTATGCTGTATCGGGGGCATATCTATTTGGCATGAGTATAACACCAAGATTATTTGAATTATTAGAATATCAAAGTAAAATCCCTTTAGAAAATGGTCAAGAACATACTATCACTCCAATTATCCAACAGCTAATTGAAGAAGGTTTTAAATTCAAAATTAATGAAATGAAAAAAGATATATTAGATTTTGGTCGACCTAAAAGCTTAATAGAAGGTAACCGATTATTATTAGAAGAAATTAAAATACAAGATCCAACCTATGAAAAATTGTATCAATCTGGCGATATAGTTGATTCAAAAATAGTTCCTCCTGTTTTTATTGGAGAAAATACCAAAATTTTTAATTCAGTTATAGGTCCGAATGTATCCATTGG
This sequence comes from Promethearchaeota archaeon, assembly GCA_048940765.1. Taxonomy (GTDB): domain Archaea; phylum Asgardarchaeota; class Lokiarchaeia; order Sigyniarchaeales; family SOKP01; genus Loki-b32. The sequence goes on from JBHLOG010000040.1 coordinate 10,003, forward strand.
AGATGATGTGGTTTTAGAAAAATGTATTATTTCGGAATCGGTAATTGGTGATGGAGCAAATTTAAATAAAATTATTTCCTCAGAGAGTATTGTTGGAGATTATACTATACTGGAAGACTTGATTAAGAAACGTATTACAATTGGAGATTCCTCTTATATAACTACTTCTAATATGAAATCTTTTTAATTTTTAAAAAAAATTCTTATTAATTATCAGTTAATCAAACTGTGGTCTTTTTTCTTGCCAAGGGGCAATTTCTTCAAAAGCTTTCGAAACTTGAAGTACAGTTGAATCTTCAAACCTTCTTCCAATAATTTGCATTCCTATTGGCAAACCTTCTTCTGTCCATCCACACGGTATTGAAGCAGCAGGGTGTCCAGTTAAATTGAAAGAGTAGCAATGTGAAAACCATGCTTCTGGTGAAACTGGGATATCGTTAATTTTATCAAATGCCCATTTACCTACTTCAGGAGGGCGAACTGCTGCCGTTGGGGTAATCAATATGTTATAATCTTTAAAATATTGCTGAAATACTTCATAGATTTTTTCTCTTTGTAACTCTGCTCTTTTTAAATCTACTGCGGTATAACTTTGTCCTGCTTCAATCATTTTAATTAAATCTTCTTCTAGAATATCTCTATACTTTTTTAAATTAATATCTAAAGCAAATCCGGAGGTAACTATAAGAGCAAAAGTTCTATATGCTTTTTTGATTTTAATTTTTACTTCTTCAACTGACCACTCTAATTCTTCAAATTTTTGAACTGATTTAATGATAGATTTCTCTATCTCAGGTTCAATAACTTTTATGAAACCTAAATCTAAAGAAAATCCTATCTTTAATTTGTTAGGTTTTTCTTTTAAAGCATTCATATACTGAATATCTTGCTTTGGGATAGATAATCTATCTGATTCGTAATAGTTGACCATAACATCCAACATTAAAGCTGCATCGTCAACATATCTTACAATAGGTCCATAATGATCTAATGTGAAGAAAGCTATACCATGTAAATTCCAAGGATATCTCGGAATTAAACCAAATGTAGGCTTAAATCCAAAAACACCACAAAAACTACTAGGGATTCTTATTGAGCTACCACCATCAGAACCTAAAGCAAGAGGACCTAGGCCAGAAGCTACTGCTGCAGCCGCTCCACCACTAGAGCCTCCAGAATTTCTATTTTGATCCCAAGGATTATATGTTTCTCCAAAGATTAAATTTTTAGTTAATGGCCAATATCCATAAGTTGGAGTGTTTGTTTTACCTAACATAACGATCCCAGCATTCTTCAGAGTTTTAACAATGTAATCATCTTCCTTAGGTATGTAATTTTCATGAATTTTAGTCCCGAATGTAGTTCTTACTCCTTGAGTTTCCATTAAATCTTTAATTGAAGTTGGAATTCCATGTAATAAACCAAGTTTTTCACCCATTTTAATAGATTCATCAGCTCTTTTTGCCATAGCTCTCGCTATATCAAACGTAGGAGTACAATATGCATTTATCTTTGGATTTATTTTTTCTATCCTTTCTATAATGATTTCAGTTATTTCTTGTGATGTTAATTCTTTTCTTAGCATAGCATCTTTCATTTCACATGCAGACATGAAACCTATATCTTCTTTTTTCATTTTTATCATAACCTACTAATCATTTTTATAATATATAATGAGATTGATAATAATTTAAATGATTACTTATTTAATTCAAAATGAAAATTTAGATAAATCTACGTAAATTTCGGTTTTTTCTCTTGCCATGGACATATTTCCTCGTAAGCTTTTGAAACTTGAAGAACTTTCAGTTCATCAAACCGTTTTCCAATAATTTGCATTCCAATAGGTAAACCCTTGGTGGACCATCCACAGGGAATTGAGGCAGCAGGATGTCCACTCAAGTTAAAAGGATAAGTATATGGAAACCATGCTCCTGCATTTACCTCTTTTCCATCAATTTTGTCCGGAAATTGAATACCTAAATCAAAAGGGGGACATGCTAATGTTGGAGTTATCAAAATATCGTAATTTTTAAAGTTCCAGCAAATCTCCTCGTAAACCATTTCTCTTCGAATTTCAGCCCATTTAATACTATCAACTGTAAATTCTGATCCTATTTTCACAAGTTCAATTAATTGAGGATCTAATTCATCTTTCCATTCCTCTAAATAAGGTTTTAACATGTAGGCAAATCCGGTAGTCCAAATGATCCAATGCGCCATTCCAGGTCTAGGTAAGTTTATTTTACTTTCCTCTATTGACCAACCTAATTTTTCATATTTATAAATACTCTCTAAAACTGCTTTTTTTACTTCAAGATCTAGAGCTTCGACAAAACCAAGAGTTAAAGAGTAACCTATTTTCACTTTATTTAGTTTTTCTTTGAGTTTCTCTAAATAACTAAAATTTGGCTTAGGTAATGAATATCTATCTGTGCTATCTTCTCCAGCCATCACATCTAACATTAATGCTACATCTTTTACATATCTCACAATAGGTCCCTTATGAGTAAATGAACCCAAATGGCCCACAAATTTCATTCCATCATGTGGAATTCGACCAAAATTCGGTTTAAATCCATATACTCCACAGAAACTACTAGGAATTCTAATTGAACCACCACCATCCGAACCTGAAGCTAAAGGTCCCAATCCAGATGCTACCGCTGCAGCAGCGCCACCACTGGAACCACCGCATGTTTTCTCCAAGTTCCAAGGATTTTTTGTGACACCAAAAATGGAGTTATCTGTTACACCTTTATACCCAAAAGCTGGAGTATTAGTTTTACCTAAAATTACTGCTCCGGCATCCTTTAATCTTTTAACAATAATGTCATCATGATTAGGGATGTTATTTTCATAGATTTTACATCCCATTGTTGTTCGTATTCCCTTTGTATTTTCTAAGTCTTTGATCGAAATGGGTATTCCAGATAATAATCCTAAAGATTCACCATTTCTAGTCATTTCATCAACTTTTTTGGCTCTATCTCTCGCTAAATCGAATGTGGTAGTACAATAGGCATTAATTATCGGATTTATTTTTTCGATTCTTTCGATTATAATTTCAGTTATTTCCTGTGAAGTAAGTTCTTGAGTTTTGATTTTATCCCTCATTTCACAGGCAGACATAAAACAAATATCTTCCTTATTCATTTTTTTACTACTTTCTAGATATATTTGATTAACCTGTAATAAGATTCTATTTAAATTATATTCTATTAGATCAAATAATTAATTTATTTAAGAATAATAGATCATATTCGTTAAGAAGCTAAAAATGAAACAAATTAATATGAAAAATTTTCAACTCAAACAATTAGATAATTTTGCTGGGAGAGAAGGTCCTCTAGTTTTAATTATAATGGATGGTATCGGCATCGGAAGGAAAGATGAAAGCAATGCTTTTTATTTAGCAGATACTCCATATTTAGATAAACTGTTAAGAGAATGTCCAAAAAAAGAATTATACGCTGAATTGAAAGCGCATGGGACTGCGGTTGGCTTGCCTACAGATAATGAGATGGGAAATAGTGAAGTGGGACATAATGCTATAGGTGCGGGTAATGTTGTTAAACAACGGGCATTATTAGCAAAAGAGGCTATTGAATCAAAAGAGTTATTCAAAAATGATAAATGGCTAAAGCTTATCAATACCATAAATAAAAAGAATAAATCTCTTCACTTTATAGGTTTGTTATCAGATGGTTATGTTCATAGCCATATATCTCATCTAATTGGATTATTGAATGGTGCAGCAAATTCTAATGTTAAAAAAGCAAGAATTCACACTTTATTTGATGGAAGAGACGTTCCTCCTCAATCTGCATTATTATATGTCAATCAATTAGATCAAGAATTGGATAAAATTAATTCTAAAGGTGCTTTTGATTATAGAATTGCCTCAGGTGGAGGAAGAATGCGTGTTACCATGGATAGATATAATTCAGATTGGGATGTTGTAAAAAGGGGTTGGGAAGCCCACGTAGCAGGAATACCAGAAAAATTTCCTTCTTATAAAGGATATTTTCTATCTGCAACAGAAGCTATTAATCAAGCAAGAGCTATTGAGCCAGATATTATAGATCAATTCCTTCCATCCTTTGTTGTAGTTAATGATAAGAAAGATCCTATTGGTAAAATGGAAGAAGGTGATGGCGTTATATACTTTAACTTCAGGGGAGATCGAGCCATTCAGATTTCAAAAGCCTTTGATGAAGAGAATTTTAATGAATTTAAGCGAGATTATTATCCTCACGTTCAATATTATGGATTATTACAATATGATGACAAATTAAATATTCCTAAAAACTACTTTATCGAGCCTCCAAAAATAAATAATACTATTTCTGATTATTTATCTTTAGAAGAGATAAGTCAGTTTGCGATTGCTGAGACTCATAAATATGGTCATGTAACTTATTTTTGGCGGGGTAATAGAGATATTAAAATTAAAGGAGAGGATTGCGTAGAAATTAAATCAGATCCTTCTGAAACCATAAAAGATCAACCAAAAATGAAAGCATATGAAGTAAGAGATGAATTGATCAAAGCTATTATCTCTGGTAAGTATAAGTTTTTAAGAGTTAATTTTGCTAATGGGGATATGGTGGGTCACACAGGTGTTAAGAGTGCTGCTATGATCGCTGCAGAAACTGTTGATGAATGCGTAAATGAAATAGTTAATACAGTTACAGCACTTAACGGGATTGCAGTAGTTACAGCAGATCACGGAAATTTAGATGAGATGGAGGAATTCAAAACAGCTCATACTTTAAATCCTGTTATGTTTACTATAATCGACTCTGATTATAATAATGAATATAAAATAAATGATAAGGTAAAAAACCCCGCTTTAGGGAATATTGCTGCTACGATATTAAATTTATTAGGTTATTACAAACCAGATGGTTATTTAGATTCATTAATAAAATTTGTTTAATTCATTTAATTTCATCTAAATATACTGAAGTTCCATCATAAATATATTTTTGAAAAACTAATTCTTGTGGATAATATTTACATCCAGGAGGAAAAGCAGAGTCTTTTATTCCACCTAAGGCAACAGTAATATCTGTAAGCATAGGTTTCGCATTAATATAGATGTTTGCTGCTTCTAATTCATTTTTAAAGATTTCGATGTTTTTTATATTTGATGTATAAACTACTGCTCGCATACCATAATTACTTTTATTTGCTAATCTTATAGCATCCTTTAAATCTTTAGCCCTGGTTACAGATCGAACAGGTCCAAAAGCCTCTTCTCTCCATAGAAAAGGAGCCTTAGATAAATCTTCACATATTTCAGGTTTTATCTCAATAAGTGTTGGTTTGTAAAATAATCCATAATCTTCACCAGTATCAATCTTTTCCCCGCCTGTGAAAATCTTGGTATTATATTTCTTAGCATCTGAAACCATTACTTCCATCATCATTAATATTTTTCTACTTCCTAATGGTCCAATATCCACCTCAGGATCTGTTGGATCTCCATATTTTAGTTTTTCAATTTCTCTTATTAAACATTCAATATAGTCATCATAAATATCATTATGAACGATTATACGTTTCATAGAAAAACATTGCTGTCCAGAATTGGTATAACTAGCCATTACGTTCCATTTTGCAACCTGTTCTAAATTTATATCATTCATGACAATACCAGCATCATTTCCAGCACATTCAAAGAAAAATTGTTTGAAGGGCCCATTATACATCGAAATACCCATAGATTTGTCTACAGTTTTTTTTAAGAATTTACCATAACGAACTAAGATATCTTTTGCTGTGTGAGAAGAAGTAATAGTCATTAAGATTTTAATTAGTGGAGATTTAAGAAATTCATCTATAGCCCATTCTCCAGGGGCAATAACTAAATCTAATGCTTCAAGAGCTGGTAGATTCATTTCTTTCATCATTGAAAACGCTTCTAGCATAGATAAAGGACAGGCTGTGGAGGGTTTAAGAATTGCCCCATTTCCTACTAAATAATTTGCTCCCAGTTGATATAAAGGTAGACTTATAGGCGTATTTCTAGGTGAAATACAAGCCGCTAAACCCTGTGGAATGTATCTTATTTTAACAAATTTCTCTCCTTCAATACTAGTAAGTGATTTTTCTTCTAGGAACTGATAATACCAATCACAAAACTTAAAACCATTAGTTACAATATTCAATTCCCATTCAGAATATTTAACTGGTAATCCCCCTTCTGCAACAATCATCTCTTTCAATTGTTCTTTTTTAAATCGTAAATCACTCGCAAATTTAGAAAGAAGCTGTGCTCTTTCGAAAAAGTCCAACTTTTTTAGTAAATGTTGATTCTTGTGGACTTTCTTTATTTTTTCTTGTAGCGTTTCCGGTGTATCAGCAGGGATAGTTCTTAAAATTTCACCAGTATATTTATTTTTTATTTCTAACTCTTTTATTCGAGACATTTTTCGATTTAATTTGTGTTTTAATTATTATATAGTTAAAAGATAATTCCATAATAAGTAAATCAAATAAAATGTAGCATTCTAACCCTCAATTAAACCAGCGGATTTTGCAAATTTTCCATAACCTTTCTCTATCACAATTTGCGTTCTTTTAAGTAAAGTGAAATCGATCCATTCTTTCTCTACATTAGGATGATTATAAAAATTCCCAAGAAGTTTAGAATATTCATCTTTTGTTTTAGTTCGGATTAATTTTTCAACAGCATATTTTGATAATGATAGCTGTAAGTCTGAATCTTCTGCACTTCCAGGTTTTATTTCAATTCCTTGTCCATTTCTGTATACATTAAAGACTTCAATAGGAGAATCATTTTTATATGATTTATTTGAGTCATAAATGGCAAAATCAAAGTTTGATCCATTACTTAGATCAGAAAAAATCTCAGGATACTTTGATAAAAATTCTGTATAATTTCTTACTATCTCTGTTTTATATGCCTTCTTATCCTTAATTTGACTTATTAATTTTTCATTAAACATTTTTTAATTATTCATCTCTTATTTTTTTCTTTTTCATTAAAATCCTTGTACCATTCAATTGTTTTTTTTAATCCTTCTCTCAATGGAGTAATTTTATAACCCAGTTTTTCAATAGCTTTTTTTGAAGAATATGCTCTATTGTATGTTATTGCTCTAAGTGTTGATCGGGTTAAATAGGGGACTTTTTTATTGAAGAAAGCTTTTACTTCTAAAAACCATGCATAAACCATTGTAATCCAGAATGGAAGCTTTTTTGCCTTTTTATCTCTTCCAATTTCGGCGATCAAATCTAGATATTCTCTAAATTTAACATTTTCTCCACCGAGAATGAAATCTTCTCCAAAAATATCTTCTCTATTGATTATATTTGCTAATAATTCAGTTAAATCATAATTATATGAAAGACATGTCATTGATACTCCCTTTCCAGGACACACCCCTAGAGGTAGAATTTTTCCCCTCATAACATCATAAAGCATTCTTCCAAATATATTAAAATCTCCTGGACCGTATACAATTCCTGGATAAAAAATTACTACTTTTAATCCCTTGGGTATAAGTTCTTTAACTAATTTTTTTGCTTTAAATTTTGACTTCTCATATTCCATAAAAAAGTGTTTATTTTCATGATTTTCATCAACAGGTTCTGCAGGAGTAGGACCCAAGGCAGTAAAGGAACTAACATAAAATAATTTTAGGTTTCTTTCAAGGGCAATACTAGCGATATTTTCTGTTCCTTTCACATTAGTATCATAATAGATTGATTTCTTTTTTGCCCAAATTCCGGTATAAGCGGCAAGATGGTAAATATATTCGACATTTTCTATTGCTTTATACAGACTATCAATATCTCGAACATCCCCAATAACATATTGAATCTTGTTTAAATTTTGAAAGGGTTCGATATTGCTACTTTCTCTTATTAATAACTTTATGTTATGTCCTAAGCTATGTAACTTTTCTACTAAAGGAATTCCTATAAAGCCTGTGCCACCTGTTATTAAAATATTTACCATAAGTCGAATGCTAGAATATCAAAAACTAAATTTAAAATAATAAAAGGTATCATCTTATTAAAGTAAGATCTTGGGGATTCTGAGGTTTTACATCTTTTAATATTAGGAATCCTCGGAATAATACTAATAAATTACATTATCGATTTTAAACGGTATTTATTAAAGAATCGCATTTATTATAACTTAGAACACCCTTATTTTTAACTAAAATGTTAAAGGTCATAGATTGAGAAAGAAACAAAAAATTTTTGATAATTTTCATTCACAATTAGATTTGCCATTTTTAGAGACAGATGAAGCATTCTTAAAAAACATTTTCGAGACGCTTAGAACTAATTTTAATTTAACTAAAAAGTCAAATCAAATTTTTATTGATTTAGGTTCGGGAAATGGAAGCGTTGTGATCTATGCTGCATTAAATTACAATATCAAATCTAATGGTATTGAAATTAATCAGACCTTAGTTAGAGAAGCAAAAAATCGTAAAAAATCATTAAGTAAAGAAGGAATATATGAAAAGTGGATTATTAAGAAAATTAAGTTTAAATTAGGAGATTTTTTTTCATATAATTTAAAAAAATATGATTTCATCTACATTTATTCCCTACCCTCTATGCAAAAATATCTTAGACACGTATTTAACACGGCAAAAAGAGGAGCAATTATTATTTCACACAAATATAATCTTGAAAATTTTAGCCCTAATTTAAAATTTGAACATGAATTAGCTCACAAAAAGGGTAAAGATCTACTTTTTACATTTTTTTATAAAAAAATTGTATGAGGGAGTAAATAGTATTATTGGATATAAAACATTATTAATTTGACTAAGAACACTTTAGCTTATGATATATCACTAAAAAATATATTTTTAAATAAAATCAAAATAAATTAATATATAATTCTGTAAGTGAATTATTTTTTTATCATAAAGGTGGAATATTGCAATGGTAATCGTTTTTGAAGGTTGGTTGGAAGGATTAACTGCTTCTCTAATAGTTTTTTCCTCAGTTATTTTTGGATTATTTACTCTCTATAAATCAATAAGATTAAAAGCAAAATTACTTACAATAGCAGGTATCGTCATGATTTTCGTTGGTTTTCTATGGCTTGGTCCTACTATTGATTTTTTCTTGAAATTAATCACAAATGAAAATATTGAACCAAGAAATGTTTATGTGCTTCTGAGTTATACATCGGTAGCGCCAGCTTTATTTTTTTCTATGTATCTAGGTGGTGAACTTGTAATACCTAAATATAAATGGTTGCTTGTAGGAATTTTTATAGTTTTAGGTGGAATATTTGAATATTTTCTATATTTTGATACTATAGACTCTTTTGAATATATAGATGTTCAAATAACTGATGGCTTGATTGATGCGAGTTTCAATAGAGGACATCCAACATTTATTATGGTAGCTGTATTTTTAGTATCTGCATTAATATTCTTGGGAATAGGAATGGCAGTAAAAGCAAAACAAGCAACAGGAACATTGAGAAGAAAGTTTACTTATTTATCGATTGGTTTTATAATTTTTGTTGTATGTGGAGCTTTAGATTCGATTCTTTCAGTAGGCATCTTTCTTGGAGTTGTAAGAGTGGTGATGGCAACATTTTCTATATGGATGTGGCTCGGCTTAAAGACTTAAACATCTATCTGGCAGAATAGATTGATGGGTTTAACAAATACCCTAACATTATCTTTTTTTTATTTCTTTTGTAAAGTAATCTATTTAAAAGGATTATTAGGATTTAGTAAGTTGAGTTAAAGTATTTTTTAAGTATAGTTTCATGAAATATCTTTGATTAGCACAGAAATCAAGTTTCTGCGAGTTGGTTAAGTCTTGACAATTAGATAATATTAAATGGATATCATTTGAAATAGCTAAATATTCATTCTTTGATTTATTTAAGTCAAACTGAGATGTAGAAAATGAGTTATTATTAATTTCATTAAGGGATTCTTCATTATTCTCGTTAATATTTTCAGTGAATAGGTTTTTTTTATATTCAATAAGAGTAGAAATTAATAGATTTGAAATAAAATTGAGGTATTTTTTTGAATTTATATGTTCAAATAATTTAGAGACTAATTCAGAAATTACATTATTCTGTAAATTTTGATATTCAATCTTATTGAGATTGTTTAACTCTATTAAAGTAGGGCTTCTTTCCGCTGAGATTTCAGTGAAAGGTTTGTTAAAGAATCCTTTTGAGATTATCCTTCATCTCGGGGATTGTTCAATTTATAAAAAGTAAAATCAATTTTGTATTTAAAAAAGAAGCCACTCTGAATTTAGTGGAAATTTAAGCAACTTTAAGTTGTAATAAATCAATATCAAATATATAAATAAAATAAATGTTCTTTTAAAATATTTTTATAAATATTGGGAACAATTTATTATTAGTTTTAAGTAAACAAATAAATACTTATTCTATAAAAATAATGAAAAATCATGTCTCAAGAACAACCCGAGTTAGAAGAAGAATATTCCTTAAAGAAGGCGGTTTTATATAGTTTCGCTGGCTTTACAGATGTGACTCTTTTCCAATTCTTTACGTTTTTAATATTTATTTTCTACTATTCTGTTATACAATTAAACGTAATAGTTATTACAATTGCTTTCATTATTTGGTCTATTTGGAATGCTATTAATGATCCTCTATTAGGGTTAATATCAGATCGTACAAGTTCTAAATGGGGTCGTAGAAAACCATTTATCTTAGCTGGACTAATTCCATTAATTATAATAAATGTATTATTATGGACTCCCCCTAGGGGCAATGATCTTGCTTCTTTTATTTATTTGTTAATCATTATTATTATCTGGGAATTATTTTATACTATGTACTCTGTCAATCAAACATCTCTATTTCCTGAAATGTTTAGGGATTTAGATCAAAGAGCAAAAGCGAATACATCAATACAAATCTTTCAAATTATTTCCCTTTTAATTGCTTTTATTTTACCGGGAATTTTTATACCTGAATTTGATAATCCGCAATATTTCCACGAATTCAGTCTTACTGCAATAATTATTTCAATTATATGTAGTATTTCAGGATTTATTTTTATAAAATTTGGTATAAAAGAAAGAATAGAATTTTCTAAGGATCCTGAGAGTGCACCTTCATTTTTAAGTTCATTGAAGTTTACATTTAAAAATAAATCATTTAAACTTTTTCTTGTTGGAAGTTTTGCACTCTGGTACTCATTTGGAATGCTACCTACGGTATTCCCTCTTTATGGTGATTTTGTATTAGGTGTTCAAGATGCTTTTATTCAATCATTGATGCTTGGAACTGGTTTTGTTGCTGCTATGATTTTCGTATTTCCGTGGCGGATTATCATTAAGAAACTTGGAGCGAAAAATGCATATATTTCATCTTTAATAGTCTTTATTGCAACATTGACTCCATTCATGTTTATATCAAATGTATTAGGTGGATTTATAACATTATTAATTTGGGGATTTGGGTTGGCGGGAGTCTTAATTGTTAGAGATGTTACAGTTTCAGCAATAATTGATGAAGATGAACTAAATATGGGAATTAGAAGAGAGGCAGGATATTATGGAATACTTGGATTTTTTGTTAAACTAACTAATGTGGTTATTTACATTACCATTGCACTTGTATTTATTGGAACAGATTGGGCTCTTTTTGATCCTAGCACGATTGACACAGAAAATATACTTGGCTTACGTAGTTTAATGTTTATTTTTCCAACAATATTTCTAGTTTTTGGGATTCTTAGTATGCTATTCTTCCCAATAAATAAAGAAAAATATGATAAAATAACAGAAGAGGCTAGGATATTACATTCCGAGAAAAAAGAAAGAGTAAAATCTACCTAATTTTAAATATGTAAATAAAATTCAGGTGGATTTAATTCTTTAAATTTATCAGTGTTTAGTATCAAGTGCCTTCTAATATCAAAGCATGCATGACATTTTGAAATGTAACCGTCCTTTTTATGATTATATTCGAATTTATCAACTGCAAATTCATAAAGATCTTTAAAAGTTCCTATAATTAAAAATTTTAAAATAGGATACTCATCAAGATTAATCCCTTCAGTACAAAGAAAATTTAAATCTCTAATGTCCCCCCAAGAAAGTCCACCACAATACCCCGGCATATAATTTCCATAATTATCGAAATGACAATGCCAATTTCGTACTAATTCTGTGGTGCAATTCTCATTAAAAAAGTAATTTATTGGATATTTTTTATATAAATTTTGGAGTGTATAAGTAGCTCGTCCTATTTTAAGTAACTCAACAATTCTTTTTAGATCATCTATACTAATTAATTTGAGATAATTCTCAAGAGGAAGCTTTTGTTTTATATTTAATTCTCTAAATTGAGCATAATAATATAATTGATATATCATGAGATTTTTTTGAAAAATCTCCATACTCAATCTTATTGCTCTTTCAGTACGTTCGAAAGCTACAAATTCTAAAATGAAAGGATTTACACTAATCAAAATTCCGTTAAGTCCTTTTTTTTTCAATTCAACTAGTCTTTCTTTTGTTATACCATCATTTTTGCACCAATAACAATTTGTTTCTACAAACATCGATGGAATATTTAGACTTTTACCAATTTCCACGGCTTTTAACAAAATGTCAAAATTTAGAAATGGTTCTCCTCCAGTAAAATGAATCCCATAATTGAGACTTATATTATTAGAACCATATGGAGATTCTTGAATTGTATTTGATAATTGACTTAAAGTTTCTTCCAAATTTTGTTCAGTAATCCAATTATCATTCCATTTAGGAGAACCAAAGTACATGCAATGTTTACATTTGCAACTACATTTATAAGAAAGGATTAATCCTCCAGAATTAGGTTTAGGGATAAGAAGATTTTTCATTTTAACAAGAGCTATTCTTGATTTATATGATTTATTATATCATTATTTCAATATTTAACTTAAAATTTAAAAAAATTTATACATTACATTTTTAAAAATATAAAGAGGTATTTATTTATGCCAAATATCACAATAGATGGACCTAAAATTGAAAGTCTAGAAGTAAAACGAAATTTAATTAAAGAAATTACCAATGCTGTCGAAAAAGCATATAAAATTCCAAAAGAACATATTATCGTAGTTATTAAAGAAAATGTACCTGAAAATGTTGGTATTGGGGGAATTTTAATTTCTGATAGAAGAAGAATGTAATTTTAAAATAAGACCATTAAATTGAACTCATTCTAAACTTACCAAAAGGATTAAAAAAAAAAGAAAAATGTAATATTAAAAGAAATTTAAAGTTTAGATCCACAATTAGGGCAAAAACTTCCAGCTGATTCTAGTCTATGACCACAATAAACACAAAAGTTTTTTCCCTCTGATGGTAGAGGTTCATCAATCCTTTTTGGAGGTGGAACATAGTCCGTTGCAGGAGTATATGTTATTGTCTGGCCTAAAATTATTTGTCCTGAATCTGGATCAAAACTATACTTTATCATTCCTCTATTTCTTAGATCTGCTAATACACGTAGTAAAACACTTGGTTTCATGCCAATTTCCAATGCGATATGTTCAAGTTTATACGTTCCCTGAAAATTTCGTTGAGCAAGGGCATTTTTAACGACCTGTTTATACTTATAATTCCTATATAGTTGCTCAAATCCCCCGATGAAAATGAAAAAAGCAGGTATAAAAAGCCAATACCCCCAGCTACCAAGTCCGATAAACGGAATATTGAAAGCTAGAAAAAACAAGGATAATATCGCAACAAAAAGAAAAACTATAGCAACGGCAAATGTTCCAATAGCCGCCTCATAAGATTCTTTATAGTAATATCTCATTTTATATTTATCTTTAACTTCACTCATTTCTATCATTTCAATTTTTGAATAATAGCTTTTATTATAACAATCAAAAAGAAATTATGTTAATAATTCTTGAATAGTTCAATTTTTATAAAGTTGATTATAATAAAAAATCTACATTATAGATCATCTAAAAAAAGAGAGAGTATGTTTGAGAAGAGTTTTTTCGAAGGGAAATGAGATTAGCGAACGATTTAATTAGAAAATCTTCTCAATACTCTCTTTCATAGGAGAAAATTATTCCAAAAAACACTCATTTTTCTAAATTTTTATATTTAAACTTATGATTTTTTCTATTTAGTACTGAATTTGATCTAAGATATCATCAATATAAAGAACATTTTTTTGTCCAGCTTCATCAATTAAAGCTCGTGAAATTGATTTCTTGAAACTCCAAATTTCAATTTCTTTTTGTAATTCTTTTAATTTTATAACTACATCAAGAAAATCTGAATCTCCACTTACTAAGATTGCTTTGTCATATGAATCTTCCTCAGCTAATTCTACGATATCTTTATAAATAAAAATATCAATACCTTTCTGTTTTTTTTTTCCAGTTGGGGAAATAATTACTGGTTTTGGTTGAATTATAAAGCCTTGTGCTTTAAGATATTTCAAAAAATTGAGTTTTTTTGGTAAAATTTTATCGGGGATTCCCATATACATAAAAATTCCGATTAAATGGTGATTTTGAGTTAAAATTTCTTTTAATTTTATATAATTAATTCTAACATTCAAAATTTCGAGATTATGAAATATGTTAGCATGATCGATGAAAATGATAAGTCTTTTCTTTTCAAGAATTTGTCGCACTTTTAAAATCCTTTTTTTATGTCATGTATTATAATTTTCTGGAATTAATGAGACAATAACATTTCTAATATCTAGTATAAAAAGGTGTAGGATTTGTTATGATTCAGACACAAATATTTAAGAAGTTATTCAATCTCTATATGATATTAAAAATCTTAAATTTGGTGAATAAATATTAAGCAGCTTACAATTTCAATTATTATCAATTATTTCTTTTAACCAATTAGAATTACTAGAGAATTTTTGAAAATTTTTTTTATTTCCAAAATCTCCTCTAAATTGATTTTTTTCCATTTTAATAACTCTTATTCTCCAATTTCTTTTAAACATCCCAAGTTTCATGGCATCTATCAATTCGATTTCACCTCGTATTGAAGGTTTAACAATCTTTAAAATATCGAAAATTTCTTTTGAAAAAATAAAAATTCCGCAATTATTTAAGTTAGATTTAGATTTACCTTTTGGTGGTTTTTCTACAATGTTAACTAAATAATCATTTTTACAATATATTGCTCCGCCCTTATATGGATCATCTATATAATTTGAAACTAATATAAAATCTTGTTTCTCTTCTTTAAATAAATTGATTACATCTTTATATACTTTATATGGCACTAAAATATCGCCCCAAACTAAAAAGAAATGAGATTCCTGGATTAAATTTTCACATAATAAGACTGCGCCCCCTGTACCATTAAGAATCTCTTGTTCCACATATTCGATTTTTATCCCCCATTTTTTTCCATCCTCAAAATATTTAATTACTTGTTCTTTTTGATATCCTACGACAATTATTATACTCTTAATCCCGGCATAGATTAATCCATTGATAATATATTCTAATAAAGGCTTGCCATGAAGAGGGATCATTGCTTTTTGATATGAATTTGTATATGGTCTTAACCGCTTTCCTAAACCTGCGCATAAAATAATACCTTTCAAAAAGGATCGACACCTATTCTTCCTTTTAATCTAATGGAAATTCGTAATTTTATTAATATTTAAATGACAAATATATTACTCTGATATCACAGATGTATTATAATTCTTTTTTTTTTCAATTACGTAAATAGTATTGAATCAATCAGTAGGACTTTAAAATATTTAAAAACTATTGAGTAAAATTCCCTGAGCTTAATGATTTGCGACGTTATAATAATTAAAGATGGATTACCATTATTTTCTATGAATTTTTCTAATTCAAACATTAAAAATCTTCTATCTCGAGAAGATAATCTCATTATGTTATCGGGGTTTTTCTCTGCATTGAATTCTTTTTCTGATTCATTTGAAGATTTAGGTACCATTTCTGAGTTGAAATTGTCGAATAATAACTTAAAGCTATCTTTCTTAAAAGATTCAGAAATTCCAGATTTAATTTATCTTGCTACATATAGTAATAATTCGGAATTAACAAACGTCCAAGGTTTTTTAAAAACAATATCCAAAATTTTTTTAGAAGAATTTAATGTCACTCAAATTACAAACTGGAATGGTAAATTGGACTATTTCAAGTCATTTGAATATACTGTTAACCAATTCTTTGAAGAGGAGTTAAAAAGAAACAAATTCGAAGAAGATAATAAATTACTTGAATTTTTGAATAATTTTGTTCAGGAAGATTCAAAATCATCACAACCTAAAGATCAAAAGGATAGTAATGAAAGAAGTCCAGAATATTATGATTATATACCGAATTTTACAACCTCAAAAAAGATTAATCCTAAATATTATTTAACAGGAGATTGTTCATGTAAAATATATGAACAAATAAATGGAAGAAATTCAATTACTCAAATTGCGAATAATTTAAACTTAGGTCATCATCAAGTGTATAATGTCTGTAAAAATCTTATCAAGATGGGATTTATAAAATTAAACTAATTCAAAAATTAGTCTCTTTTCAATTATATTTTAATTTCCTAGTGAATATTGAAGAATAATTCACTTTAATGCTGCTTTCTCTTTTGTTGGAGTTTTTTTCTCTTACGTTCCGCTTCTTGAATATCACTTTCCAACTCATATATTTGCGAATCAGCTTTGCCATGTAACTTAAATTGTCCAAAAATTTTACTTTCTTCTCGCTCTCCTGTTTTTTTAATTTTTTCAAAAGATAAATCTATTGGTAAATCTTGCTTTAAAGCTAGATTTATAAAATTAATAAAACCAATATGTTTCCTTGGAGCAATGGCGAATTTTATACATAATTCTTTATTTTTCTTGGTTTTTGTTTTTAAAATAAGACGCAGTTTCAATAGTTTTCACTCTCTTTATAGTGTATCTCATTAATTTATATATTTAAAATAACCAAAATAAAAAAACTATGTTATTTTATAATGTCAAATATATTTTAATTTAACCTTCAAACATTATTAATTATGGGTTCAAAATTTAGATTAAGATTTATTTTTAGACCAATTATAAAACTACTAGCAAGAACTTTAATTAGAATTGGAGTTACGCCCAATTTAGCAACTTTTATTATGCTCTCTTTTTCACTCTTGAGTTTCATCTCTTTAGTCTTTTTTCGAAGCTTATTATATTTCTCCATTTTTGTTTTTCTATGTGGTCTTTTTGATGGGGTAGATGGTGCTATTGCTCGATTAACAAGTAAATCAACAAAATATGGTGGATTTTTAGATTCATTTATGGATAGAATTTCAGAGTTTTTCATATTTATAGCATTATTAATTTTTTACCATAATCGCTTCTTGTGGAATTTTATTGATATCAAATGGATTATATTCATATCCTTGTTAGCTTCACTCATGATAAGTTATAGTAGGGCTAGAGCTGAAATATTTTTCAAGGAAAATTTCTTCTTAGATGGTGATATAGGACTAATGGGTCGATCTGAAAGATTGTTTTATATTTTTATTACAATGTTATGTGCATCATTTTTAGGATTTGCTTTGGAATTTTTATTCATTTATATGTGCCTTGTAATATGCACTTTTATGTTTAGATTAACCAAAATCTATTACCAAATAAAACAGAGGGATAATAAACAAACATTAAATTAAATTTTTATAAATTCTATTCTAATTCTATCTCCATCCTTCAAATTTAATTCATCCCTTAAGTAAGGCGCTGCAATAATTTCGACGATGTTTTTCTTATGATGTGTCCTCTTGATTTTTAATATAGCACCTCGCACTTTTTTACTTTGTTCATCCAAACGAGATACATTGCATTCGAAGCAATCTACTGATCCATATGTTCGCTTTCCATATTCGTCATCATGTTTCTCAAACCCAATAATTCTAATTGGAATTCGACTCTTTAAGTTTTCTTCTAATAATTCTTTATTAAGTTCGGTTAATTGTATATTTAATGTACCATAATAAGGATTAAAACCTAATTTTTCTTTAAATTGATCGTAATATTCCTTAATTCTAATATAATAACCACCTTCCCCTATTCCTTTTGTTATTTCACCAACTATTAAAATTTCCTCTAAAATTTTTTTCAAATCTTTATACATTGCGAGCATTACATCTGCTCCTTCTTTAGTGATTCGTATTATCTGCTCTTTTCCAATTATCTTTCTTTGAATCCAACCCATTTTTTCTAATTGACTTATTCTTCTGGAAGCTGTCTGTTGAGATAAATGGAGTATCTTTCCAAACTCAACACTACTTATATGAATAGCTTTTTTACTACCAATATTTTGACAGAGATGATATAGAGCAAACCAATTTGCATAATTATCCGG
>JBHLOG010000002.1:0-94659 GCA_048940765.1 Promethearchaeota archaeon
TATGTACCATTCATAATTTTCATTTTTGGAGTATAATAGTTACCGATATCGTAGTTATTAAAATTAATGCTGTAATGATCACGCCAATGAGTTTTTACAACTTCAAGCATTGCGTCCATTGCACTATCTTTAACTTTTCCTTCGGCACATATGGTTGTACCCATCGGTGCTGCTACAATTTCTCCATCTTTGACAACAATCTGACCATTTTTTATCGTATAAGCAGCTAAGGAAAAGGCTTTTTCTATATTTTGCCCATCCATTCTGTTCGAATCTAATTTATAAATCGCAACATCTCCAATTGCTCCAATACCTAAATGCCCCCGATCGGTCATACCCAAACATTTTGCTGTTCCAGCTCGAGAGATTGTGGCAATTTCATTTAATGTCAATTCACGATCAATATCCTTTAATTGAGTCTTCTCTGAGGCTTTTTTAGAACATAAATTTAAAAGAACATCATCTCTAGACTTTTTATCCATTAACCATCGTATGATCTGAGGATAAGATGTAAAAGGTCCACCATTGGGATGATCAGTAGTCATAAATACTTGCCATGGATTCTTAGTTAACAACATCAACTCTAATCCAACTGCCCATTGTATAGCATTAACTGCCACTTTAGGTGAAAAAAAGTAGGGTACGATTCCTGAACCAGATTCTCCTTCTACTTGACCGTTTATCCATTTTACACCTGGTTTATTGCCCCATGGAGAAGTCCCACCTATATGATGGAGTGCAAATTCCCATGGACCATCTGCAGTCATTGTTGTTGTAGCAGCTTTACCGAAGATAACTTGACCCGCATCTATAGTAACATGTTTATGTGAATTTAAATATTCAGCAATATCAGCAGCACCAGATTCAAAATCACCCCAATTTGTACCTCCATAAGCGTTAAATTGACAATGAGTAAGATGAATAACCGAATTACGCCCTTTTTTTGCTTTTATTTTATCTAGGGCTCTAAAAGTCTCAAGTGTATGTGTTTTATTTCCAGGATGCCCAAGATTATTAGCATGAACATGAATTGTATGAGGTAAACCAAGAGTTTCACTTACTTTCGATAAATTTTCTAAGATTTCTCTCGGAGTAACTTCGAAATGAAAAACCGTAGAATCTAGGCTATCAACATTTTTTCCCCAGGCCCAGTTTTCAACACCACCAGGATTTACTATTTTAACAGCGTATCCTTTCGTAACTTTTAAGATCCATGCTATATAAGCAGCTAATTTATCAAATTCTTTATTTTTAACGAATTCAAGGACGAACCAATTATTTCCGAATAATGGAAAAGCTGCTTTATCAATAATAGGAGTTACTAAAAATTCTTCATGAGTATGACGAGCTTTTAATAATGGCATTGCAGGTTCTACAACAGTTGTATATCCTAGTCTAGCGTAACGATAACCTGTTACCCAAGTTGATGGCACAGACCAACCAGTTCCGCTACGAGTTATTTTCGTTCTTTTTTCATTGAATTCTTCAAGTTTATCATCAGGTCGAAATGAACGTCCTAAATTAACTTTAGTTCCCGCGATATGAGAGTGAATATCAACTCCTCCTGGCATTACGATCATTCCAGAAGCATCTATAACCTTAGCATCATTATTTACTTTCTCTGTAACAATACCATCTTTTATATGGATTTCTTTCTTTTCGCCATCAATATTGTTTAATGGGTCATATATTAAGCCATTTTTTATTATTAAATCATTCATTGCTATATTCCTTTGTTTTCTCTATGAACTTATACTAATTTGTAATCATTAATTTTCAGAATAAATCCAATATTCTAAAGAATTTATTATTTTTATAAAGATTTATTATATATTTTAAGTCTGTTAAATTATTTCTTTTTAGAGATTATATAACTTTAAAGCAGTTCTTATTTTTATGTTTAAACTTAAATAATTGTTCTTTTTTGTAACATTTTAATCAATACAATATATTTATTTAAGGGTTATTAGAAAGAAGTTAATTATAAATCTTGCTTGATTATTACTTCTGAGAGAAATTTTAGAATGGCTACAATTTTCATTGTTGATGATGATCGGTCACTTCAAAAGCTTTATGTTTTAATATTAAAGGAAGCTGGTTTTAAGATATTAGATACAGCAATAAATGGTAAAGATGCTGTTGAGAAGTATAGAAATTTCAAAATGAAGCCAGATATAATTCTAATGGATCATCGAATGCCAATAAAGAATGGGCTCGATGCTATGATCGAAATATTAAAAATCAATAAAAATGAGAAAATAATTTTTGCTAGTGCAGATATTACCGTAAAAGAAGAAGCACTATCGCTTGGTGCATGTGTCTTCCTTGATAAACCTTTCAAAATGCATGAATTATTAGTTGCTATTC
This sequence comes from Promethearchaeota archaeon, assembly GCA_048940765.1. Taxonomy (GTDB): domain Archaea; phylum Asgardarchaeota; class Lokiarchaeia; order Sigyniarchaeales; family SOKP01; genus Loki-b32. Next base: position 2,368 of record JBHLOG010000002.1, read on the forward strand.
ACCATATAGTAAAAAAACTAATAATTGAACGCTAATATCTATTTAGAGAATTAATTAAGTTATTCTTAGTATTCAATATTTAAAAAAAAAAGAGTTAATTTTTAAATTAAAGTGTTGCTCCACCTATTATTCCTACGGCTCCTGCTCCAATTGCCATATATGTACCAATCCATAAACCCCAATCTGCGCCAGTCATACTCCCAAATAGTAATATATCACCCGGAGACAATAGAATAGCAAAATCGGCGAAATTTCCTAATTCAAGAAACAGCGCAATTATAAGAAGAATTGGACCACCTAGGCAAACTATTCCACCTATGATTCCAAGGGGTTTATTTTCTACCAATGCACCAATAAGAAGGAGAGCACTACCTGCGATAATTAATATACTTACAAGCAACAAAAATATATCATCAGCGTATTCAGGATCATAAGGTACACCCATAAATGATCCATTAGCAAATCCAAATCCCCCTAAAAACACACTAAGTGCTGCGCCTCCATCAAACCTCCAATAAGAAAATAATTCTGGTAATAGATAGTATAAAACCACACTAAGAATTCCTACAATAGCACCAATAATAGCAAGAATTTTTCCTGCTCCCATATTTATAGCCTTTTTATTATATAGTTGAAATTATATAAAAATCATTATCCAGTTTTAAATTTAAATTATGGATAACTCCTTTTATGATATATAATTCAATTTATTAATTAATAAAACTTTCTATATTTTCAATACAATGACTTAAAGCAGTAGATTTAGATAATCTGTTGAACCATTTTATACTGATAAAGAATAGTCTCCATGCCATAACTGATATAAAAAAACTCACTTAAGATTAGAATATAATATTTGTTAGTGCAGTTAATAGTGTAAAAAACAAAGTTATTTATCTTAGTGCTTTACAGTTTCTTGATAAACCTTCCAAAATCTATAAATTATTGGCTAATTATCAACATAAAGTAAAAGAATTAATTATCTAGCAAAATTTTCTGTTATTATTTATTTTATTAGATATTTTAAATGATTCAATAAAAAAAATCTGTAAAAGTAGAAATCAATCTATATTATATACATATTTTTGATATTAATATTCGATTTTTATAAATTTACTATTCACATAATAAATTTTTACCAAATTTGCTTAATATTATATATGTGAAAAGTTCTATTTATCATAAAAAAATATAAAAATAATAAGAAAAGTGGATATTTATGGGAGCTGGAAAAATTTTATGTATCATTGGAGGAATTGTAGCATTAGTATCAACGTTACTATTTTCTTTCTATTCTTATGAGCTTTTTACTGTTACATACACTGGTTATGGTATAGGTATTTTTACTAATCTCATGGATATATTTGAAGCTGGCGACGTTATAGCTATAATTTTAACCATTGTTTACATTGTTAGTGTGATTTCTGGTGTTTTTATATTAATAGGTGTTAAAGTACGTGCACTCGCTATTATTGGTGCGATTTTTGTTCTTTTTCTTGCTGTACTTCTAATTTTAGGACCTGGTTTTGAAATAAACTTAGGTGATGATCTTAATATGTCTTTATTATTTTTTACGGCAGATCCATTAGTTGAAGGAATAATACCGTTTGATGTATCACTTGGTTTTGGCATTATATCACTTGGTTCAATTCTTCTTGCTGTGGGCGGAGTTTTAGGTTTAATTGGTGGAATTATGGGTCCTGGAGACTTCTAATTAAAAAGAAATATTAAATTTTTTTTTAAAAATTATTTTTTTTTTTAATTTTTTCTAAATCTGATTGTTCATTTACATTAATAAATGAAATTAAATCACTGTCTAATGGCATAATGGATTTCTCAATTGAAATATAATTAATCTTCCATTTATTTTTCAATAAATGTACTAATTTATAGTCTTTTTTATTAAAATTCTCTTCAGCGGAAGTTATTGTCTCTTTTATGGGATAAATCGTAAAAAGGGGCTCCAAAAGACCATTTTTCCACTGTGGAATACAACAATCAAAATTATAGGATTGTTCAATCATTAATTTTACAACATTAAATTGAATAAGCGGCAAATCGCATGGTATAACAAATGATTTTTCATATCCCAATTTATTTAATTCTTTAAATCCAGAATATAGTCCTAATAACGGAGTTCTTAGCGTTGAATCCGAAAGAATGTTAAATTCATCAATAATAAAAGCTAAAATTTTATCGATTTCAATTTTATTAATATAATTTTGAACTTGTTTTGTTGAGTGAGCTATTAAAAAAATATCAAAATTACCTTGACTCAAAGTTTCAAGTTGATATGAAATTAATGGTTTACCATTCAACTCAAAAAGACCCTTATCATTTCCAAAACGAGTACTTTTTCCACCAATTAAGATAGTTATAGCAAGATATTTAGAAATATTACTTATTTTAGACACTTATTTTATAGAAATATTTAATATTCTATTAAACTAATAAATAAAAAGTATATATGATTTAAATTAATTGAAGATAATTAAACTGATTCTCTCAAAAATACAAAATTATGTTTCTAAAAAAAATAAATAGAAAAATGAGAGAAAAACCTGGCGAAAATTGTGCTATTTTTGGTGTTACATGTGATGATTTAGGTTTTTCCGTTTCAAAACTTTTATATCAAGGATTAATGGCATTACAACATCGGGGACAAGAATCCACAGGAATCTCTCTTTTAAAGACTGGAGGAAGAATATTTACTTATAAAAAGAATGGATTAGTATCAAAAGTTTTGAAAAATGAAATTATTACACACTATTGGGGCAATGTAGGTATTGGACATAATAGATACGCCACTACTGGTGCTATTGGATATAAATCTTCTAATTATATTCAACCATTTCATTTTAAAAACAATGAAGTTGAATTTTCCATGGCATTCAATGGAACCATTGCTAATTTCGATGAAATTAAGAAAAATATGGATGATATGGGTCGTATTTTTCTTACGGATACTGATACAGAAGTAATCGCACAATTAATTGGATCTATTGCACTAGGTACTGAAGATTGGCCAGAAGTATTAAAGCTAGCAAGTAAATTATTGGATGGCTCCTATTCTTTAATTTTAATGACTGCTGATGGAGATATTTATGCCATGAGAGATCCTTTAGGATTTAAACCTCTGTGTATTGGGGAGCTAAAATCAGAAGAAAGGAATCTCTATTTTATATCATCAGAATCATGTGCGATTGATGCTGTTGGCGGTAATTTCTTAAGAGATGTTAGACCAGGAGAAATAGTTCATTTGAGCCATCAAAAGGATATACACTCTGAAATGCTAATTAAATCCAATAGATCAGCTCTATGTCAATTTGAATTTGTATATTTTTCACGTCCAGATTCAATTATTGATGGTGTATCTGTTGCAGAAGCAAGATTGAGGCTTGGTAGGAACTTAGCCAAAAATGATCCTATTTTAAAAAATATTGAAATTAAAGAAAATGCGATAGTAGTACCAGTACCAGATTCAGGAAGAAGTGTGGCTGTAGGTTATGCAAACGAAGCTGGTTTGCCATATGTAGAAGGTTTGATGAAAAATCGCTATATTTGGAGAACTTTTATCATTCCTAGTCAAGATCGTCGCAAAGCTGCTGTTAAAGAAAAATTAAATCCAATTAAAAGTAGTATTGATGGAAAGGATGTTATATTATTAGATGACTCTATTGTGCGTGGTACTACTACTCAACAAATCGTATCATTGTTAAAAGAAAGAGGAGGAGCTAAACACGTTCATTTACGTATTAGTTGCCCACCTATCATCAGTCCATGTTATATGGGAATTGATTTCCCTACAAAAGATGAATTGATAGCAGGAAGATTCCAAAATTTATATGGAGAAAATTATGTAGAAGAAATTAAAAAAAAAATAGGAGCAGATAGTCTGTTATATCAGCGTGTTGAAGATTTAATAACAGCTCTTAAAAAAAGTGAAAATCAATTGTGTTTAGCATGTTTAACCGGTGATTATCAATTAAAATCAGTAAAAAAATTAGCTGAATTAGAAAAATCAATAGTTAAGAGCAGAATTTAATTAAGTTTAAATCATTTGAATGCCATCCCAACAATAAGTACATATTTTTTCCTTTGGTAATCCAATAGCTTTAACTAAATTTTCAAGTCTCTGGTATTTTAGAGATGTTAAATATAATTTTTTCCGTATTACTTCAACCATTGCTTTATATTTTTCGGAATCAGGATTAGTATATTCAATAGGATCATCAATATTCTTTCCTTCTATTTCTTTAATCGCCCATCGTCCTGCTAAATCTAATTCAGACCGAGAACGAGAAAAATTGAGAAATTTACAACTATAAACAAGTGGAGGGCAAGCAGGTCTCATATGAACTTCTTTCGCTCCAAAATCATATAATCTTCGAATAGTTTTTCTTAATTGTGTTCCCCTTACTATAGAATCTTCACAGAAAAGTAAACATTTATCATTGATTAGTTCTTTTATAGGAATAAGTTTCATCTTCGCAACTTCGTCTCTAACGGATTGATCCTGAGGCATAAAACTCCGAGGCCATGTTGGAGTATATTTTACAAAGGGTCGTGAAAATGGGATTTTTGCTTCACTTGCATAACCTAAGCCATGTCCTGTTCCTGAATCAGGTATCCCTGCTATAAGATCAATCCTGACATCATCACTCTTCGCTAAATAAGACCCGCATTTGTAACGTACAGTTTCAACGTTTATACCTTCATAATTAGAGGCTGGATATCCATAATATACCCATAAAAACCCACATATTTGCATTCGATTGTTAGGTGGAATTTTCTGCTCGAGACCATTTTCATTTATAAAAATTACTTCAGCAGGTCCTAGATATTTTGTTATTTCGTATCCAAGGTTTGGGAATGCACAAGTTTCCATTGTAACAGCATAAGAATCAGGTTTTTTACCTATAATGAGGGGAGTTCTTCCATATTTATCTCTAACAGCATAGATACCTTCTTCTGTTAATATTAACATAGTACATGAACCATCAATCATATCTTGAACTTTCTGGATTCCTTCTTCAAATGTCGATCCCTGACAGATAATTGTTGCTATCATTTCTGTAGGATTTATTTCCCCACCATGCATTTCTGAAAAATGACTTCCGTTTTTTAGAGCTTCCATAGCTAAATCTTCTATGTTGTTAACTTTTCCAACTGTTGTCAATGCAAATACACCCAGATGTGAATTAATTATCAGAGGTTGATCATCATAATCACTAATCACACCAATACCCTTATTGCCGTGCATCTTTTTAATATCCTTCTCGAATTTCGATCTAAATTGAGAAGTAGTGATATCTTTAATATAGCGTTGAAAACAACCCGCATTCTTTACAGCTAACCCACCTCTTCTAGTTCCTAAATGAGAATGATAATCCGTTCCATAAAAAAGATCTTTTAAACAATCCCTTTCCTTTGAGAAAACTCCGAAGAGACCACCCATAATTATAAGAAAAATTAAATGGTTTTTTTAAAATATTATTATTTAACTTGAATAATATTAATAATTAATAAGCTGTTATTATCAACAAATCAATAAATTACTGATTTGTAAATATTACAAGCAAAAGTTATCTAATTTTAAAAACAAAAATTAAGTTTCATTTAAAAATTGGAATAATGCTCCAATTAATTGACCAATACTTATTCCTGCATCACCAGGAGGTACAAATTCATGTTCGAGAAATGTAAATCCAGCTTGATTTACTTTTGTTTTAATCGCATTTGAAAAAGAATAATTATATGCTACTCCTCCTGTTAAACCAATTTTTTTAATGTTATTTTCTTTAGCGATATTCAATGCTAATTGTGCAAAAGTATTAGCAAGTTCAACTTGAAACTTTGAAGCAATATCAGCTTTTTTATTTTCGTTTCTTTTCAATAAAGATAAAATGTCAAGAATTAATTTTGAGGTATTTATTATGTGAATCCCATCTTCCTTAAAAGAGCTTATTGATAATGGTACATTATTTGGATTTCCTTGAGATGCTAATCCTTCTAGCCTCATTGCAGGTTCTCCCCTATAAGTTTTAAGATTTGATGCTCCCAAAATATAAGAAACTGTATCGAAAATTCTACTAGTAGAACTTGTTAATGGAGTATTTTCAGAAGGTATTTGATTCTTAGTTCTTTCGAATTGTGAAATCATTGTATTTGTTTCAACCTGTCCATATTCTAAATCTTTCTCTAAATTATAATTTTTGAGGATTTTTGAAGCATCTTCAACTCCTAAAGATTTTAAAATAATAGAAATAAACATTCGAGCGGGATATTTTGTACAGCGATCCCCTCCAATCATAGGTTGATATTCTAAATGGCCAAGACGTTTATAATTATTATAAGAAGCTAGTAAGATTTCTCCACCCCAAACATTACCATCATCGCCGTAACCAACTCCATCTGTACTGATTCCAACGATGGTCTCTTCTTTTCCAATTTTATTGTCAGCCATTAATCCTAAGATATGAGCAAAATGGTGTTGAATTTGAAACATTTTGCAGTTGTAAATTCCAGTTAGATCTTTTGCCAATTTTGTGCTAATAAATGTTGGATGTGCATCAGCTGCTATAAAGGAAATTTCAGAATCCTCTATTTGTAATAGATTTTTCATATGGAAGATCGCGTCTTTTAAAAATTCATATGTTTCCAAATTTGTTATATTCCCTATATGTTGTGTAGGAAATATTCGATTCCTTCTAAGAACTGCACCTGTAGTTGTTAATAGAGGTCCTGTTGAAATTGCTCCCGGTATGTCTACATTAAATGGAAGTGGTAAATATTCTGGCACATAACCTCTTGATCTTCGTATTAATTTGATTCTATTATCATGGATTCTTAATACACTATCATCAATTCTTTGATAAATTGACCTATTGTGAAGTAAAAAAATATCCGCTAAATCTTTTAATTGTTCAAAAATAATTTCATTTTCGATAGCCATTGGAATATTTGATCTATTTCCACTTGTATAAATTAGAGGCTTATTTCCAATATAATTAAAAAGAAGATAATGTATTCCTGTATAAGGTAGCATAACTCCGACATTATTTAATCCAGGTGCGATTAATTTACTTATATTTCTTGAACTGAGATTATTTTTTCTCTCTAGAATAACAATAGGTCGTCTATAAGAAGTTAATACTTCTTTTTCTTTCTGAGAAATCTTAAAATCATTTTCTATAATTTTTAAGTTAGGAATCATTAAGGCAAATGGCTTATATTTTCTTCCTCCTTTGCGATTACGGAGATTCTTGACTATATCATCATCATCTGCTAGACAAACGAGATGAACTCCCCCAATACCCTTTACAGCAGCAACTTCACCTGAATTAATTCTTTTTGCAGTTTCTCTTATATAACCTATTATCGAATCCTTTTGAATAATTTCTTTATTTTTTCCATAAAGCATATAATTTGGACCACACTGGGAACAGGCAAAAGTTTGAGCATGAAACCGTCGATCATCAAAATTTGAATATTCCTTCATACAATCATTACACAAAGGGAACTCATTCATAGTTGTTCTTATTCGATCATATGGTAATTCAGATATTGTAGTGAATCTTGGACCACATTCAGCACACGCAATGAAAGGATATTGAAAATATCTCTCTAGCTTGGAATTTCTCATATCTTCTAAACATTCATCGCAAATAGATATATCTGGAGGCAATGTTAAGCTAATACCTCGCCCAGATTCACTTTTTTTGATTTCAAGGCTTAAATAATTCCCTTCATTATTTAATTCTTCAACTTCAATGGATTCTATAAAAGATATACTTGGTTTTTTCTCTTTCACATCAATAATGAATTGATCAATAAGATTCGTATTTCCTTGTAATACTAATCTGACACCTGCATTGCCACGGTTAAGGAGATATCCTTTTAGTCCATAATTTTTAGCTAAATTAAATAGAAATGGTCTAAAACCTACTCCTTGTACAATTCCAGAAATATTGATTTCAAATATTCTTTTATCATTCAAGTGAAAAAATCTTGTATTATATTTTATTTCAATTTGTTAGAATTAATAATTAATTAGCCAAAAAAAATTAATGTTTTATTAGCAAAAAAAATAAAATCCCATTATTTTTACTTGTATTTAAAATTATAATAAAAAAAAAGAGCTTAAAAAATGGAAGATTATAACCTAAAATTGAATATTCCATATCATGAAGCCTTCTTTAAAACAAGTCATAATTCCTACGAAAATTCCATTAGAAAACAACTTAACTTTGGACTAAGAGGACTCGAGTATGATATATATAGTGATAATTTATATGAGACTGGTGATTTCGAAGTTTATCACTTAAAAAGTAGCTATGATACAGCTCTTAACATTGATGGGAATCCTAGTGATTTGTTATTTTCAAATTGGCTTAAAGTTATTAATAATTGGTCTAATGAACAAAAAGGTGAGCACGCTCCTATCACTCTTTTTCTAGAATTGAAGGATAGTCTAATTGATTTAGATAATAAACCATATGAAAATTATGGAATTCAAAAGCTTAATGAAATAATTTTAAATTCATTTTCATCGAATAAGTTATATACGTTTAAAGATTTTAAGAGAAATGAATCTAAATGGCCTATTTTAAAGGATTTGAAAGGAAAAGTAATTATAGTTCTTACAAGTTACTGGAACGGCCATTGGGTTTCATGTGAAGGTGGTTTCGAATCAAGATTAAAATATTTAAAAAATTCATTGGAGGGAAAAGAAGATATCTGTTTTGTCTCATGGATCGATGACGATAGGGGAGATGGGGTACAATTTATGAAAGAAAATACGAATTTTTGGAAATGTAGTATTGAATATAGTACCAAAACTTCTAAGGAAAATCAAATCTCTCAAAGATTAACTAGAGTAGATTTTGACAAAATTGTATTTGGCAACCATGTAAAAACATATTATAAGAAGAATTTTAAAGCCGGCTATCGCAGCAATTTTCCTTCTACTGATTCATGGGAAACTGACCAATATGATAAATGTTTTCCATGGACTTTTTAATAAATTTACTCCATATAATATTTAAAATAGATACTACACGTTCCTTCTTGAGAAACCATACATGGACCGATTGGATTCAAGGGAGTACATTCACTTCTAAATAACTTACATTCATAGGGATAGAGTTTTCCAACCATGATTAAATGGCATGAACAACCAGGTGGGATGTCTTGAGATTTTTTAATTTCTATATCATACTTTTTATCAGCATCAAACTGTTCAAATTTATCCCTAATAACTAATCCACCATCATAAACTCGCCCAATACCCCTCCAAGGGGATGACACTGGCTTAAATACATCTTCAATAATTTTTTGGGCAATTAGATTGCCTTCAGGTTTTACTACTCTAGAATATTCATTCAATGTATCATACTTTTTATTTCTTACCTGCTTCAGAAGCATTAAAATTGAAAGTAATACATCATTAGGCTCAAAACCGGATATCACATTAGGTATTCTATATCCTTGGGAAAAGATTTCATATGGTTTTAAGCCTATGATTGTTGATACATGACCCGGTGAAATAAAACCATCAATTTTTAGTTGAGATTGACTCATTAACAATTCTAAAGCTGCTGGAATTAATTTATGAGCACAAATTACTGAAAAATTTGAAGGAGGACCGGACTGTATTTCATATCCAATTAGAGGGGCAGTAGTTTCAAAACCTATAGCAAAAAAAATTACTTCTTTATCAGGATTTTCTTTAGCAATTTTTACAGCATTATGAGGGCTATATACTATGCGAATATCAGCACCTTTAGCCTTTAATTCCGCTAATGAAATATTTGTCGCAGGAACACGTATCATGTCCCCAAAAGTTGTTATAATCGTATCACTTCTTTTTCCAAGTTCCACTGCCTTATCAATATCTGCTGCAGGGCATATACATACTGGACACCCTGGACCTGATAATATTTCGATGTCTTTGGGTAATAATGTTCTTAGACCATTTTTTGAAATTGTATGTTCATGAGTTCCACAAACATGCATGAACTTAACTGGTTTACCTAATTCATTTACAATTTTGTTAATTGCTTTAACAATTTTATTTGTAAATTCTTTACTTCTTAACACATCTAAATCGGGAATATCCATGCTCTCACCTATTAACAAATTCGAGGAATTGGTTCACCTAAAGGCATATCAACAAATCGAGTACCACCAACTATAGTTCTTAAAAATACTCGCTTAGGATTATCAGCTTTTACTTCCCCAATTATTTCTGCTTCTTTTCCAACCTGAGTTGATTTTATTTCATCTAACACCTTCTGGGAATAGTTAGGATCCACCGCTATGAGAGCCCTTCCTTCACTTGCTATATTATAAGGATCTAAACCTAACATATCACATATGGCAACAACTTGTTTTTTAATAGGAACTTTTTCCTCTTCAATCCAAATACTAATATTCGATTTTTCAGCCCAATTATTCAATGCAGCAGCTATACCTCCACGTGTAGGATCTTTCATCGCATGGATATGGTTACTTTTAATATCAGCTTTAATCACTTCATATATCTCAAGTAAAAGTGAAATATCTGATTTTAAGTCTGTTGATATATTTAAACCTTCTCGAGAAGCCATTAATGCTGTTCCATGATCTCCTATACTACCAGTTATAATAATATGATCACCAACTTTTAGGTTGTTATCTAAAACTTTTATGTTTTTATCTTTTATACCAATACCACTAGTTGCTATAATTATTTCATTTAAAGTTCCTCGGGGCATTACTTTAGTATCCCCTGCAATTATAGCTATATTTGCTTTTTGCGAGATAGTATTCATAGAATAAACAATTTTTTCTAATTTTTTAAATTCAAACCCTTCTTCTATTATCATCATAGATGTTAAAGCTAATGGTTCTGCTCCCATCATTATAAGATCATTTACAGTTCCACAAATACTCAAAGTTCCTAAATCACCTCCAGGGAAAAAAATTGGATAAATGGTATGCCCATCAGCTGTTATAACAATCTCTTTGTCATAATATTTTAAGGGAATAGTAGCTCCATCATCTAATTCTTCAACACCAATACCATTATTAAAATTTTTAAATGGAATATTCTTTGTGATAAACTCAATTAATTCTTCTTGTAAAACACCACCTGCTCCATGAGCTAATCTGATAACTTTTAAGCTCTCTTTTTTCTCACTCATATTAAATAGAAAGAATAAATTATTAAAAGAGTTTAGGAGTTACAAATATAATTATTAATATTAAATACACTAATCAAAACTATAAAATAAATATCAATTTCCTTCTAAATGCATCTTTTTTACTTTTTCCTATATGAAGAAAAGGCTAAGATTAGCTAAGAGACACTTTTTTTATTACTAAAGGGATTATATTTAAGAAGATAGCTGTAATTTTTTAGTTATTATAAAAAGAATAATCGAAGATGACAATGGAACTATTATTCCCATGATTAACATGGCAATAGTTCCTAGTGAGTCAAAAACAAATCCAGATATCGGAGCACCTCCCGCTATTCCAGCTACAACTAAAGCATAAAATGTACCTGTTGCTATTCCGCGATTACTTTCAGTTGTACTATTTCTTACTAGACCTGCTGATGTAGGAAATATCATACCATGGCCAATACCAAAAATTATCATTCCCAAAATAGGTATGGGGAAGCTTATTGAAATTGTTAATATTAAAAAACTAATTGAAACAAATATTAAACCAATGTTCATTATGCTTGCTTTTCCTTTCTTATCACTTAAAATACCAGAAGGATAATGAACTAGGATTGATAATATCACTAAAATACTAAAAATAATTCCGATTTGTCCATCATTATAATTAGCCTCCTTTAATAAAACAGAATAAGTTGCTGTGATAATTCCTAGATTAAAATTTAAAGCTAGTATACCTAAAAATGGAATAATCATCTTCCTCGAAGCAATTACTTCTTTAAAAACATTAAATTCTTCCTTAAAACTTAGTTTTTCTTTAATTGGATGATATATAGTTGGTAAAATAAAAGATAAACCTGCCATTAGAAATATGGCTATTGAGATAATTATAAATAAATTTTTGTAGCCAATTACTTGTGATCCAATTCCTCCTACCATAAATCCAAATAGGAGTGCACAACCAAAAGAGATCCCATAAAAAGCCATACTCCTTCCACTTTTTTCTTTTGGTGTTGTATCAGATAGATATGCCATTGTTCCTGGACCACCAAAACCTCCTCCTATCCCATGGATAATTCTCGCAAAAAGCAAAAAGTATGGATTTTGTGCTAATGAATATAAAAGAATTGAGAAACCATCTAAGATCACTCCAACGGAGATTAAAACTTTTCTGCCTATCTTGTCAACAAGTCTCCCTGAAATTATATTGGAGGGAATATGAACTATTGAGTATACTCCAACAATAAAAGAGGCAAGGATTATAGACGCTCCTAAACTAATGGCATAATTCGAAATAATCGGAATAACAACAGTGCTATCGAAATTTACTATAAACGTTAAAAAAAGTACTAATAAATAATACCTTTTTCCAATTATTGATAATTTTTGATTATTGGTTTCCATATCTCTTCTCTAATGTATTACTATATAGATTATCAAATTATCTTAATTTTAAATTTAACTTTTTTAGTCAAAATTGTATTATATTTATGAATTAAAAGTGTCAAACTAAAATACATTCAATTTTTTAGATATAATGAAAATTTCACTTTCTAATATAATAAAGATGAATAATAATTCTACTCATAATTTTGAACTTATTATGAATTCCTCTAAAAATAGCTTGGAAAAAGAAAGGAAAACCATTAGGACAATGATTAGTATGTATTGTAAAAATAATCATGATCTTAATAGCGAATTTTGCGAAAGTTGTTTAGAAATCTTAGAATACGCAAATAAAAGATTAGATTATTGTCAATTTGGCGAAGATAAACCTACATGTGAAAAATGTCCCATCCACTGTTATAAACTGGATATGAGAGAAAAAATCCGAAAGGTCATGCGATATTCTGGCCCTCGAATGATATATTCACATCCAATTATGGGATTTCGACATCTCTATAAAAAATTCAGAAAATTTGACAATATTAACTAACAGAATCTTATATTATTAATTGTGTTTATGCATCATTCAAATTATCAAGGTATTTATGTTTTAATATACTATCTGCTAGTGTAAATCTATTAAATAGACCAACTGGATCTTTAATAGAATTTGTGATTTCATCAGGATTAAGATCCGTGCATAGAGATCCTAATGTACTTATAAACTTTACACCTTGATCTTTTATTCCTATTGGTGGACCATAACATCCTAAACATGGGGCATTTGCTTTATTTGGACAAATAGTTCCGCAACCGGCATGAGTAACTAAACCTAGACAGATATATCCTTGTTCTAAAAAGCATTTTTCAGTTTTAGATAATCCCTCGTAATCCCTCTTTAATTCAGTGGGAACTTTATCAACTATTATCCTATCGCAATGACTACAAACCGTTTTGGAACTAAATTTAAAATTTGGATCGTTTTTTAAAAGGAATAATATTACACCGATAATGTCATCATTAACAGTAATTCCTGTGGGATGAACATTTAATAATGAGATCAAACTATCTTTAGTCGCTTTTTCTTCTTGAATAAAGCTTTCAGGCTCATATGCTAATCGCTGCAACAGATCATCACGAAAATAAAAGTTTGTTATGTTTGATACTCCAAGGTAAGATGTCAGAAAATGCAATAAAACCCTCCTTATTTCATCATTTAAATCATCTAAAGCAAATATTATACTTTTTAAAATTTGTATTTTTTCACTGGGATTAATTGTATATTCATAACATCCATAACAAGTATCAGAATTATGGGGACACATTAACTCACAACCTGAAGCAGTTATAGGCCCAAAACATAGTCTTCCTCGATCTAAAAAGCAATCTTTAGAAAATAATTTACAATTATCACATACAGATTTAGTTCTATCACGAGATTTTGGCCTACTTTTAAATCGAGTTATTAAATAAAGCAACATAGCTATAATATTTTCAGTTTTTGGAGGACATCCAGGAATAAACAAATCGACATGTATTAAATCCTTGATGTTATAAATGAAATCCTCAAATTTTGGTAAATTAAGTGTTGGTTCCTCTGAATCAGTCTCAACGATAGATTCTATCTCCTTGAATTTTCGTTTCAATAATTCATCTTTCTCATATAAATTAGCTAACCCCGCAATACTTCCATAACATGCACATGCACCAAAAGCAACAATAATATCGCACTTTTGCCTCATAAGATTAACTTTTATAGTATCTTCTTCCGTTCTTACAACTCCTTCAATAAATCCGACTTTTATTTTTCTTGTATCTTTTTCTATGAATGAATTATTTTTAATGTCAAAAATAGTCGGCCAATAGACAACTTCTAATTCTGAAAGAACGGGAAGCACTTCAAAATGTGCATTTAATAAACTTTGGTGGCAACCCCAACAAGAGCTAAGTTGCATAAAAACAACAGGAAGCGGCATTTTTTTTTTCTTTTAAACTTTAAGTAGCTTTTTTTTTTAAAAAGTATGATTAGGTTATGACTTTAAGTTATTTAAGAATGCTGTTTATAAAAATTAAATAAAAGCTTGCATAAATATCAAATCGATTTAAATCTATAAATAATATATCCTTATAAACAAGTTTCAAATTTAAAATTTTGATGACATATTGTTGTAAATTGAAACAATAGATAAAAAAATAGTTTAGGTTTTCTAAAACTATTAAATGTAAAGGGAAAACTTATATATAAGTTAAATGTTTATTTTCCTAAAGGTTAATAACTTTTTAACTGTTTTAATCCTTTATAGAGAAATATTAATAAAAACCTCGATTAAAACAGTAGTTAAATAAAACTTGAAGAAGAAAAGATAAAAAATGCTAGATTTTGAGCAAAATATTATAACTGATTTTACAAATGAGTTAGTAGATTCTTTAAAAAAAGCAGGTTACCCGGAAGTTGATGCGTGTATTCAATGCGGGACATGTTCAGGAGGATGTCCTTCGGGAACAAGAACGGCATTGAGAGTTAGGACAATTATAAGGAAGGTTCAATTAGGAATTGATGAGATCCTTTCTGAAAATGATATTTGGTATTGCTCAACATGCTATACATGCCTTGAAAGGTGTCCTCGCAAACTGCCTATTACAGATATGATAATATATTTGAGGAATTTGGCAGTTCAAAAAGGTTTCATACACGAAAACCATCTTGATTTATGTAAAAAATTCTGTTTTTCTGGACATGGAGTTCCAATCGATAATAAAAAATGGAATGATTTAAGAGAATATTATGGGTTACGACGAGTTCCTCCTACTGTTCATTCCCATAAAAAAGATTTAGATGAAGTAAAAAAACTCCTTATAAGCTCTAAATTCAATGAATTAGTTAATATAGATTCCGAAGAGCTGGAAATAGAACATATAGTAAAAAAGCCTAAAGTTGAAGAAACCATCGCAAATTATATAATTAAAGAAAAGGAGTTAAAGACTTCAGAGATTAAAGATGAATAAATTTATTTATTAAAAGCAAAAAAGAAGTCAAATTAGACGGTTTCACTAAAAATGGTACAAAAAAAAAAATATTCATTGTTTCTTGGATGTGTAATTCCAAACAGATATCCATTTATCGAATCAGCAACTAAAAAGGTATTTCAAAAATTAGGGATAGAATTTATTGAAATGGAAGGTGCCTCCTGTTGTCCTGCACCGGGCGTTTTCCGAGGATTTGATATAGATTCATGGTTAATTATTGGAGCCAGAAACATTACAATTGCAGAGAAAAACAATTATGATATTGCCACAATGTGCAATGGATGTTATGGAAGTCTGCTTGAAGTCAACCATCAATTGAAATCGGATTCAAAAAAGCTAAAAATGGTCAATAATCATCTTGCTAAGATCAATCGAGAGTATAAAGGAAGTATTAAAGTAAAACATATCATAGAAGTGTTATATAAAGATATTGGATTAGAAAAAATAAATGATAGATTAAAATATGGACGTAAAAAAAAGTTAGATCTTAAAGTTGCTGTACATTACGGATGTCATATCCTAAAGCCAGCTGAAATAAGACCTTGGGGTAATGAATCTGAGACACCACGCTTTTTGGATGAATTAGTTGAAATTACTGGATGTAAAAGTATAGATTATCTTGATAAAAATAGGTGTTGTGGTGCAGCAGGAGCCGTAAGAAGTGCTTTTAAAGAAATATCACTTGATTTTACGAGAGAGAAACTTACTAATATGAGAGCAGCAGGAGCAGAAGCTATAATAACAGTTTGTCCTTTTTGTCATCTTCAGTTTGATCTAGGTCAAATTGAAATAAATAATATTTTTAAAGATAGTATTAAAACACCTTTTAATATTCCAGTAATATATTATACACAATTATTAGGTCTCGCGCTTGGTATGAATCCTGAAGAAGTTGGATTAATTAAGAATAAACAGCTATCTGGTATTCCGCCGTTTATTTCATTAGAGCCTTTTTTAACGAAAATAGGTGAAAAAATTGAAGGATAAAGCAAAAATTGGAGTATTTATTTGCCATTGTGGAAATAATATAGCAGGAGTAATTAACGTTGAAAATTTAACTCAATATGCGAAAACACTTCCAAATGTAGTTGAGGCGAACAACTATAAATTTATGTGTTCAGAAATTGGTCAAGACTTAATAAAGAAAAAAATTCAAAATGGAGAAATTAATAGAGTAGTAGTTGCGGCATGTTCACCTCGAATGCATGAATCTACTTTTAGAAAAGTTTGCGAAGAAGCTGGTTTAAACCAGTTTTTATATGAAATGGCAAATATAAGAGAACACTGTAGCTGGGTTAATCTAAAAGATATTAATGGAGCTTATGAGATTGCGAAATCTCACGTCAGAATGGCTGTCGCGAAAGCTAGTATGTTAAAACCCTTAGAAAAATTCAGTGTTGAGGTCGAACCAGCTTGTTTAATCGTTGGAGGAGGAATTGCGGGAATGAATGCAGCACTAGATCTCGCTAATTTCGGCTATAAGGTTTATCTCGTTGAAAAAACTCCAACAATTGGAGGTCACATGGCACAATTGGATAAAACTTTTCCAACACTAGATTGTTCATCTTGTGTAATTACTCCTAAAATGTCTGAAGTTTTAAAGGCTGAAAATATTGAATTGATGACTTACAGTGAAATAACAAATATCTCTGGTTATGTAGGAAATTTTAATGTTACTGTAAAAAAGAAACCACATTTTATTGATCAAAAAAAATGCACTGGTTGTGGAACTTGTGCCCAAGAATGCATTGTAATTGCAGCCAATGAGTTTGATTTAGGGATGAAGAAAAGAAAGGCAGTCTACATTCCTTTTCCTCAAGCCGTTCCGGGAAAGTATACGATTGATATGGATCACTGTATTAAGTGTGGAGTCTGCGCTGAAGTATGTCCTGTTGAAGCTGTTGATTATGATGATGAACCAGAATATGTAGATTTTAAAGTAGGATCTATAATTTTATCAACAGGATATGATCTTTATGATCCGACAGTTTTAGGTCAATATGGTTATGGTAGATATCCAAATGTAATTACCGGATTAGAAATGGAGCGATTAATGAGTTCCTTCGGTCCAACAGAGGGTAAAGTGAGAAGACCATCAGATTTAGAAGATCCTTCAACTTTAGTATTTCTTCAATGTGTAGGAAGTAGAGACTTTACAGAGAAAGGTAACAAATATTGTTCCAGAGTTTGTTGTATGTATTCAGCAAAACAAGCTAGACTTTTTAAAGAAAAACATCCTAATGCAAAAGTATTTATATTTTATATTGATATTAGAGCGTTTGGGAAAGGTTATGAGGAATTTTATGATTCAACTGGCAGGAAATTTAATATTAAATTTATTAGAGGAAGAATTTCAGAAGTAGTTGAAGATAAAAAACATAATATAATTGTGAGGGGTGAAGATACTCTTTTACAGAGATTGATTGAAATTAAGGCAGACTTACTTGTTTTAGCAGTTGGATTAGAACCAAGGCAGGATTCTAATGAAATAACCAGGTTATTTCACGTACAAAAATCAGAAGATGGATTTTTAATGGAGGCTCATCCCAAACTTCGCCCGGTAGAAACATTAACCGATGGAATTTTCATTGCCGGAGCAGTTCAAGGTCCAAAGGATATTCCTGATGCCATTGCTCAAGCAAAAGCAGCAGCACTTCAAGCTGCATTATTAATGGCTCAACGAAAAGTAGAAATAGATCCTATTTTCTCAATAGTACTCAGTCACAAATGTGCCGGTTGTAAAAGCTGTTTAAGTATTTGCCCCTTTAATGCAATAACCTTTAATGAGTTTAAAAAAACGGCAGAAATAAATAAAGTTTTATGCAAAGGTTGTGGCACATGTGTAGCAGCTTGTCCCTCCTCTGCTATTATCCAAAATCAATTTGGAGATGCTCAATTATTTCCAATGATCCATAATACTATCCAAGAATTAGATAAAGTAGAGGGGTGATATCTATTTCTATAATAACTGAACAGTTCAATCCATCAATTTTAGGAATTTTTTGTCATTGGTGTTCATACGCAGGTGCTGATCAAGCTGGAACATCTCGTATACAAAGAAATGCTAACCTTAGAATTATGAGAGTAATGTGTGGAGGAAGAATCGACCCCGAATTTATACTTACTGCATTGAAAGATGGAATTGATGGGATTTTAATATCACATTGTCATCCAGGAGATTGTCATTATGTTGAAGGAAATTATAAAACTATCAGAAGATTACCTTTACTCCACTTGTATTTAAAACAATTTGGAATTAATCCTAAAAGAGTAAAATATGTCTTTATTTCTGCTTCTGAAGGTGCTAAATTAACTGAAATTGTTAATGAATTTGTTATAGAATTAAAAAATTTAGGGCCAAGCCCTTTAAAGAATAACTTTAAAAAAATACATAAAAGAATTAAAAAAAATATAAAAATGTGAAAAAAATGAAAAGCATGATGTTTGAACCTTTACCTGATACTGATTTTTCCATTCATTTAATGGAGGATTTGGAATCAGATGCATCAGGAAAAAGTGTCGAAAATTTAGTCAGCCAAATTAGAGATTTGCATGTTAATTTTGCCACAATAGATTTAGGTAATTCTACCCTAAGAGAATTTGAAAATACGCCTTTAGCAATGTATTTGAAAAAATTAGGGATTCCGTATTTTACAATCGAATTACCCTATTATGTAAAAGATCATTTTACAAAGCAAATCAACGAAATAAAAGAAAAATACTATGAATTAAAAGCGACATATGACATTTTAGAGGAAAAACAGAGATTAACCGCTCAAGAGCTAAATGGTTTAATCAACTATTATTCAAATGAACTTAAAGAAATAAACAATTATATAAACATGGAAATACGAACTAAATCAATCTTCAAAAAATTATTAAGCATTATAAGAGGAAAAGATAATATAAATTTAACATTTTTACATTTTGGAGAGAGAGACTTTTTTATGGGAATATTCAGTCAAACTAAAAGAGTTAATTATAAAAGCCAATTTTTAATTAAAAAGTGATTAGAATTTGTATCCTAGGATTAATAAAATTATAAATAAAGATTTCAATGAGACTGTTTTAAATTTTTTTACTGAAAATTACACGTTTAAGATCGATACTGAACGATGTATAGGATGTGGATTATGTATTAAAGCTTGCCCAAACAATGCTTTTTCTCATCCTAATTTAGAAGGTAAGATTAGAGTTAAAACTGACGATTTAATACCGGATACCCCAGATCCCCTTATATGTTCATATTGTGGAACTTGTGCATATCTTTGTCCTACATCAGCGATATCGCTAAAATATAATGATAAATCAATAAATTTTAGTAATTTAGGTATTATAACCAAGAATGTAGTCCCAAAATTAGAGTATAACCTTGTTAAATGTAAAAAACCACAAATTAAAGCAAAGATGTATTTAGATGGGAAAATTGATGTAGATTGGGATAATTGCATTTCATGTATGTCATGTGTTGATGTATGTCCTTCAAACGCTTTTTTTAAATTAGAAAATCAGTTGATTAATGATTCAAAAAATAAGAAAGTATCATTCGATCAAAATAAATGTATTAGCTGTGGGACTTGCGTAAGAGCTTGCTCAAAGAAAGCTATTAAATTAACAATAAATAAGGTAAATTATTCAGGTACATATAAAAAAATTTTTTGGGAATCTTTACTAAATCGAATCAATTCATAGTGTTAATTTTAAACTTTGATTTTAATATCTATTTTTACTCTTTTTAATTAATAACTTATATTTTATAAAGAATTAAACTATTTTTTTAATGTAAAATATCGGAATTGATCATAAAAGACTTAAGAATGTTGGGAATTGGTCATATCTCCAAAAATAATTATCATAAAACATAATTTGCAACTAGTTTAATTTTCAAATTTAAACTTTTGCCAATAATGTTGTGGCAAATTGAAACTGGAGTCGATTGTGTTGTTTATATTAACGCAAAACAGATAAATTTATATATAATATATTCGATCTTAATTTTAGGTAATAAATTTAAATGTAATTTGAAAATAAAAGGTTGAAAATGTATGGTTGAAGTAACATTAGTAGAAGTTAAACATGAACAAGAGGAAAAAATATCAGTACCTGAATTCGATATTGAAGGAAAAGAAAATATTGATCAATATTTCAAACTACTCTTGGCAGGAACACCCCATTTAAAATTTTCCATAACAGAAAAAAACGGGAAAGAAGTTTATTCTAATCTGCTGAATGTTGAAATGCGATAAAATATTAATAAGGTTGAATTTACATTTATACCAAATCAGATTATGTTCAGTTTTTGGCATTAAATGATATTTTCAAATATATTTTTTCTTATTAGGGGAGAGGAGATCAAAGAATATTCAAAGTGATCTTGATAAAGTAAAAATAATCTAAAATAAATCTTAATTTTTTTAAAATGGAGTTAACACCAATAAAAATTTATGAAAATTTCATAAATGGAAAAGTAAGTAAAAATGAAACTCTAGATTTGTTAATTACTCTAATTGAAAATTTCGATGATGATCTAATTAGAAAAGAGAGTATTGATACTTTAAATAAAATCGATTTTAATCACTCAAAAATTTTTAAAACTCTAGAACAGATATTAATCTCTGAACCGAATCAAGACTTACGGGCTTCTGCAGCTCAAGTAATAAAAAAAAAATTCATCAAAAGAGCTTTAAATCCATTTATTTGGGCTCTTCAGCATGAATCTTCGTATCAATGTCTAATTACAATAATTGAATCTTTGGATGAAATAAGAGATTTTAAAGTTATCTCAATATTATTGGATGAAATTAAAAAACTGTCTAATGAAGAAGCCTTTAATGAGATTATTCCCTCAACTACTAAAAATTTAGATGTGCAACCTTTTTATGAGAATTTGGTAGAAATACTCATTAATTTAATAAGCATTAAAAGATTAAGAAGTAAATTTGACAAAATTAAATATAAAATTGAAAACGGATCTGTAACTGAACTAGATTTTTCAAATGTAGATAAAAAAATCATTAATTGGCATGATAGGGAATTTTTTCAAGATTGTTCAGATATAATTGGAATAAAAAATTTAAAGTCTTTAAAGAAAATAGAATTTTTTAGACTGGAATGGCTTTTGAAGAATGAATTCACTTTCAAAAGTGCAATTACTTTAATAGAAGTTCTGGAAAAGTTAAATAATAATACTGCTAAGAATGTTCTGGTAACTCAAATATATAAAATACCTGATAAAAATTTTTGTTCATCAATTAATGATCCATTAAAATTTCATCAGAGTATTGAAGGATTTTCAATTTCCAAATTATCGGATATTCTAAGAAATTATTTAACTTTAGCATTTTTAAAAAAGAGATATCCTTCTATTGAATATAATATAGAGAAAGGAGAAATTATTTCAATTTGTATTGAGAATATAGCATTAACAACAGTGCCAGGCTTCATTAAATATTTTCAATCACTTCAATCATTAACATTAAAAGGATGTAGATTATGTGATCTTCCTGAATCAATAGGATCATTTGATCATTTAAGAAATTTAGATTTAAGAAACAACAATCTTAAAACGATCCCTAAGACAATTTCTTCTCTTAAATCTCTAAAATTCTTAAATTTAAGTAATAACAAATTATATAAACTACCTTCTTCAATAGGAAATCTCTCTACTCTCCAAATTCTAAATTTAGAGACGAATAATCTAACCTCTTTTCCGAGATCGATTGGACATCTTACATCATTGAAACAACTCAATGCTAGTAAGAATAATTTTCAGAAAATTCCTTCATCAATAGGAGCTCTAAAATATCTTAATTCATTAAATTTAAATTATAACAAATTAAAAAATCTGCCACATTCGATTGGATTACTCTATTCCCTTGAAAATCTTAATATAGATAATAATAATTTAGAAAAAATTCCAAACTCAATAAGTTCTATTTCATCGCTCAAAACTCTTAGTTTAGAAGATAATAAGCTTAAAAAGCTTCCAGAATTCATAGGTTTGCTTAAATCACTAGAAATTCTGAGGTTGGGTTGGAATAAAATAGAACAACTTCCTAATTCTATTGGTTCTTTAATTAAGATTAAATATTTACGTTTAACTAATAATCAAATACAGGAATTTCCCGATTCAATATGCTCACTATCTTTTCTTGAATTCTTAGATGTTTCTCATAATAAATTAGAAGTTCTACCAGAAAAATTTGGTCAAATAACATCTCTTAGAATCCTTAATTTAAGTGATAATGAATTGAAAAAGATTCCCAACACAATTGGTTCGTTAAACTCTCTTGAAAAGTTAAATCTTATTGGAAATCAAATCTTTTATATTCCAAAATCAATAAAATTATTATCCTCTCTTGAAGAAATAAAGTTAGATGGAAATAAATTACTGTGTATACCTTAATCAATTAGAGAGACTCATATCACTTAAAAAACTCAGTTTAATTAATAACAATTTTATATAAGAATCATTTAAAATTCTCAACTTTAAACAAAAAATATCATAAAAGTTTACGATCAAAACTTTTTAATATTTTTATTATCTTTAATGTTCTGAATAAAATAATTTTATGTTTATCTTTATCCTCTACAAATATGTATATATTCAAGGAATTCTATAACGGATTAGATGAAAAGATCATTTATGGTTCTAAATGTTCTAAATGTAAAAAAGTGTACTTTCCTCCTAAAAGTAGATGTCAAAATTGTTTAGAAGATACTGATGAACTCATAGAATTACCAGAGACTGGCGTTTTAAAAAATTATATTAAAACACAGAACTCTAAAAAAGGAAAAAACAAAAAGAGAAATCAGGAATTGTATGGATTAGTTCAAGTTGATAAATCTGATACTCCAATTATAATGCCTATACTAAATACAACAGTAGAAAATGTAAAAATAGACATGAAAGTTAAAGTTGTATGGGCCAAGGGTAAAATTACTGATTCTCCTCATATTATTGGATTTGAACCAATAAATAAAATATTGTAAATACATTTTTTTTAGTGAATACCGCTAAAAAAAATTATTAAACTAAATATTAATAATCCAATAAAAAAGTAGAAAGGATGACCTTTTTCTTCATAAGGTATAACTTCCCTTACGATGATATACAGAATCACCCCAGAAATAAAGGATAATAATATATAAATAAATTCTTTTGAAACTGGAAGAAAAATTTCAGATAAGATTCCAATTAATATACCCATTAAAGTAGCTGAAGCTAAAAAAATCCTTTTACCGTTATTTTCATGCCATTCAAAGAATTGAATTGAATTTTTGAGTTTAATGTATCTATTTGATACAGTAGAAATTGAAGCCTTAAAAAAAGCAAAAAAGAAAAATAAAAGAGCGCTTAACGAGTCGATAACAAGTAAATCAAAAAGTATGATGCCTATTAATAAATGATAAAAAAAATTGGTAATCGAATTGAAATTATTTATCCCAATATTAATTTGAGATTCTATATTATACTCTATTTTACTAATTTGAGATTTTAGATTACTTTCTTCGTCAATACAATTACATAATCTTTTTACCAAATTTTTAATCATAAAATCTTCCTGCATATTATCATTTAAACTTGATTTAATATACTTTTCTGTTTCTTTTTCTTTAACTTCTAAAACTTTTTCCATATGACGAAATTCCTTAATTTTTAGATGCTGCTTTGCCTGAATTCTCTTAAAAATTGCTTTCTCCGTAATATGGATAAAAGAAAATCCTATAAGAATGAATAAGAAATCAATGAATTTGAACTGAGAATTCTGTAAAGCTGTTGTTATTTTAGGTAAGAGAAAGAGGAAAAAGTAAGATACAGAAACTCCCGCTACAAATGAGGTATAAACTTCTCGTGATTTCCCACTTTTAAAATATGAAGAATAAGTTTCATGATAGTAATCAATTATTAAAAATAAAATTCCAAAAACGATTCCATAAATAATTTCAATTTGAAGATTAAAAAACATTTCTCAATTTCATCTTAGTAATAACTTGTGCATAGCTATTTATTTTTCGTTAGCTCATTTTATTTAATAGAATTCGCAATCAACCAAAAGTTGAGAAATATCCATAACTTTTATTGGAGAATGATCTTCATTTGCTACTTGAAATAAATTGTTCTTACAGAAGACACAAGAACTAACTAACACTTCAGCACTAGTTTCTATCGCTTCTTTTAATCTATCTTCTCTTATTCGTATCATACAAGCTCGAGTTTCAGCTAATCTGTCCCTACCCACTTCAACTGCAATATCACCATAAAGTGCCTTCACTCCTCCCCCAGCACCACAACACCAAGCCATATTTCGATTATGCTTCATCTCAAAGAGTTTTATTCCTTCAATCATTCTAATTAGTTCACGTGGTTCTTCATAAACTCCGCAATATCTACCTAAGTGACATGGATCATGGTAAGTAATGAGTAGAGGGTCTTCTTTTGAGCGTTTTGTATATCTAATTTTAAGATTTTTTTCTTTTACAGTTTTTAGAACAAATTGGGTAAGATGATAAAGATCAAATTCAAGTTTATGATCTATTAATCTTGAATATTCGAGATTAAAAGTAGAAAAGCATCCAGAACATGAAAATACAACTTCTTTTACTCCACTTTTTTTAACCATTTCATAATTATGTTTTACAAGTTTTAAGGCTTCATCCTCTAATCCTGTTCTAAATAAAACTGATCCGCAACATCTTTCTTCGGGAAAAAGAACAAATTCAATCCCTAATTTTTCTAAAACTTTGCTTGTTGCCGTGACTAACTCTTTATTTCTATAAGAGGAAGTACAACCAACAAAATAACCAACTTTATAAGGTGTTTTTTTTATTGCAATATCAGAAGTATCTTTAGCACGTGAATATGCTTTAGCACCTTCTTCACATGACTGACGCCAATTAAATCTATCAAGATGTTTTTCAAGAAAAGGATTATTATTTTCTAATATTGAGTTTTTAAGGATTTTTAACTTTTCTGGTACGGCTCCCTTTTTAATAACTTGTTTACGGAAATTTTGAAAAACTTCTAGAGTGTCAACACCAACAGGACAAACCTCGTGACAATTTCCACATAACATACAGCGAAAAACGGAAGGAATGATTTCATCTTTATCGAATTTAATATCTTTTCGATCCAAAGCTTTAATAATTCTATTACGACCACCGGCATAATCTGTCTCACTCCAAGACACATTATATACCTTACAAACATGGCGACAATATCCACAATGGGTACAACGCTCATAAGAATATTTTTCCTTCAGTGTTGAAGAAGCTTCAATAAGATTTTCTCTAGAAGGAGAAATCAACCCTGCAACAGGGGGACCAGAAGTTATTACATCCTTTAATTCCGACGACTCTTCACTATCATTCATGTAATTATATCTCTTATCATTTATTGTTTTTCAATTGGGAATACTCTTAATTTTTATTAAATTTTATTATTATATTTTATTCTAATTTTCATTGAATTGATTTTTGAATTATTAATTTATTTTTTAAAATAATTTATACAAGAATTTCGCTGTATTGAATAATAAAGATATCCTCCAGAATTTCATCTTAGCTTCAATTATTCTATATGAATTAAATAAGTGCTTGGGATCCAATTTATTTTTTAATAGTTTTTTCCTATTTACTTCATCACGTTTATATTTATGTAAATAGAAAGTATTAACAATTCCTATAGTGTAGAGCCTATCTCCTTGACTAAATACTCGCACTGATAAATCATGTAAAAATGCCTTTACTGCAAAGAATTCCCGAGTTTTATTAATGTCAGTTAAACCGAAAATTTTAACACGAGTCCATCCTTTCTCTCCTGAAATTGCATATGAAGCAGTTCGAAATTTGTATTTTTTCCTCTTTTTTACATAATGTTCAATAAAAGGCTCTAATCTCTCATCAGATATCCAGTACTCTTGAAATATTAAATTTCGTGTTGATAATCCAATAGATACCTCAGCATCGCTAATATCTCGCCATTTTTCCTTTAAATAGGAGTTTTCGATATCAAATGCATTCATTTTTGAAGCTATATTTTTAACCATTGATATGCTTTTTGATGTTTCTTCAGGATCATCATAAAATACTGCCCAGACTAACCATTCCTGTTTTGGAAAATTGACATGTGAATATTTTTCAAAATTTCTTTCTGAAATTGAAAGGAAGAATGGCTTATTTGGAACTTCATCTTTAACTTTTGAATAAAAGCTAAAAGCTTGGGTGAGAGAATTAAAACCATAACCAATTATTTCTAATGAAGTTTTGAGTGTGGTTACTGATAGTTCAACATTTGCAATAGCACCATATATTCCATAAGTACCAACAATATCGTCAAGAGAGATTTCATCGTGAGACTCTCTTGAAATATTGACAATCGTACCGTCGGGTCGAACTAAATCTAGAGAAATAATTGAATCTTTCATCGAACCATATTTCAAAACACCAATCCCTGCTTTTCCAGGAGTAGCAATAAAACCACTTACACAAGAAGTTTTAAAGCTAGTTGGAAACACTTTCGGTTCAAGCCCTTGATCTGCAAGTGCTTCTATTAAATTCAACCAAGAAATTCCACTTCCAACCTTAACAGTCATTTTTTCCTTATTTATTTCAAGAATTTTATTTATCCTGCGTACATCTATAATAACCCCTCCTTTTGAAGGTGTAGCTGAGGAAAAACAAGAAGTACCAGCAGCTCTAATTGTAACTGGAATACCTAATTCTCTACATTTTTTTATCGTCAAAGAAAGTTCTTGAGTATTTGCTGGACGAACAATATAACTTGCAAGATATTTTTTCTTAAATTTATAATGATAGGATGGTAGTGATGTTAGATCAGCTGAAGCAGATTCGAGTTCATATGGATTAATACTCACATGGTAAGGGGAAATAAATTCTTTAATAGTATCTAAGAATTTTTTTTTATTTCCTTTTTTAGATTCTCGTTGAATTTTTAATTCTTGATTAGTGGTGGTAGTTGTAATTTTTTATTACCTCCTTTTTATGTAAATAAAAATCCTGATAAGAAAGCACCCCACCAACAAATTAACGTGATATATCCCGTAACTTTAGCTGGTTTACGCTCTGCAGCAATTCCAAACAACATACTTAATAATCCTGTAAGTAAACCTAGACCTCCTAAAATTATATGAGTCCAATGAAAATCTAAAGAAAATGAAACCCAGATAGCAGGATTCTTCCATATTAAAGTTAAAACATTTACAAGTGTTAATATCCAAGAAGATCCTGCTAAAATTCCATGAGTTTTAACAAATTTACTTTCATTTATTAATACTAATATTGTCCCGAGAGTTAGGAAAAGTAACGCTGGTAAGCCAAGAAACATTCCAAAATGATCAAAAATGTTAAAAGGAGCACGTGGAACTATAACACCTCCAACATTAACATTAATCCTTTGGTAAGCAAAATTTATTTGACCACTTGCGTCATTCCCTGCAATTATGAAAATTAAGTTATAACTTTCCTCTGCTGGGGCTGTAATATTAAATTCTACAGTGATTGAATTACTTGATGGATCGAGATCATAAATAGAAGTTTCATTAATTCTTTCAGTAGTTGGTAATATTTCGAAAATATCATAAGAAGGCTCAAAATTTTGTTCTACCAGTCTTCCTGGAATTACTTGAATGAATACATTTGTACCAGTAGCAGTAACATTAAAAACTAGACTTGTTGAGGGATCTGTTAGAACATCTCCGGTAATTGTAGACTCAATTGTATATCCTGCTGAATCATGACATAAATCATGAGACATTCCATAGCCAGGTCTACCTGTTGCGTACATAATTACCAACATCGGCAAAATAGATATAATTATTAAAAAAACTATAAGGGTTCTCTTATTCATTGTTCTTATTCGATTTTATTTTAAATACAGTTGCTTATTTCTATATTTATAAAATATTATAAATTTTCTTCATATATTTTAAAAATAAGATTTTCTTTAAAATATTAAAGCAAAATTTACACCAATTTTCCAAAAATAATTAATTGTTTATTATTGTTATAATTAAATTCCTAAATTTCAAATTAATAAACCTTAAACAAGACTGAAAGCCTTATAAACATTAATTGTTTTTATCAATCTTCTCAATTTAATTTTGTTTAGATTGTGATTAGTTAAAAGGAGTTCGATTTCATATATCGTTTCAAATTGAAACTATTTAATATAATTAAGTTAGAAATTGAAATTTTAGGTAATAGAACGGTTTAAAGTAGCCAGTTTTGACAAATCTTCTATATAATATGAGACTTAGAGACTTAAGGTCGATTGATGAAACCTTATCCTTTTACTTTTAATAAAATTACAATTTATTTAACAAAATGGGTTTTTAAATGAGGTCAAATAGAAAAATTAAATCTTTATTAATTACATTAATAATATTATCATCTATTATGGGATTCGCTTTCGCAAGAACCTCATCCCAAATGCTAGAGACTTAAAAATTTATAAGATTTTTGCATTTGATCCTGTTGGTAATATAAATTCCTTTCAAGACAATATTACAGTTATAGACACAAACAGTCTAACTTTTTTTAATTTAACGAAATCTGATGAATCTATTATAATAGGGCAATCTATAGATATTCAAGTGGAAATTACAGAATTCTCTGATATCAGTAATGTTTTCATAGAATTGGAGAGTACAAACCATTCGATGGTTCATACTATCGGATATACGTAGGAACATAAAAATTGGATTCTAAAAATTACAGGCGAATTATCCTTTACAATACACGCAAAGGATAACAATAATGTTTGGAATTTAATAGCGGGGACAATTTTAGTTACAGAGTAATCACCAGATTTAACCAGAATACCGATGTTTAAAATGACTGAAATTTTAGTAATAACTGGATTGATTGGATTAATAACTGCTGGAATATTATTGATAATAACAACAACAAAAATCAAAGGATTTTTTGCTTAATTAATTTTTTCTTATTTTTACTTAATTTAATTTATTGAATCTTTAAATTATCAAAAAAAATTTTATTTAAAATTTTGAATTTTTTTATTTTATGTGGTTATTATGAAGTTTGAGGAAATAACGCGAAAAAAAATATTTATTATTTATTTAGGAATGATTTTTGGATTTTTTGTAGCTCTACCATTAATATTTAACTTAATTGAATACAATTTTAGAGTTCTCCTTATATCAACAATGGGTAATTACATAATCTTCATTCTTATCATAATTTTGATAGTTGATGCTTTTTATTTGATTTTTAAACGTCAAAATCATTATTTTTTTTCATTTATTAACATGTGGTTAACAATACTCTTATTTTCACTAATGATATATAGTTTCCTAAATAATATCTATGAAATAGTATATGTTATGAATTACAGCAATTCTACACTTCCACTAATATATAAAATAGTTGCAATCTGGGCGGGAGAAGAAGGGTCGATTATGACATGGATGGTATTTAATTCTATCATAATAAATTTCTATCGAAATAAGAATCAAAACAAAGATGATGTTGTATTTATACGTTCTGTTATTATTTCATTATTTATATCTATAATATTTTTAATTATCTTATTTTCATTAAATCTATTTGAAGTTGATTCACCCCCCGTTTTTCCTAATGGTCAAGGATTAAACCCATTATTAATATCTCCATTTATGATATGGCACCCGTTCTTTACATTTATTGCTTACGCCATTTTCTTAGTCCCCTTTACTATTGTAATTGCAGAAACAATTACTCGTAAAAGGAAATTGTTGGGGGAATACCAATTGAATTTTTATAATTTTTCTTTAAAATTTGGATGGCTAGTTCTCACTTCAGGCATTGGTTTAGGCGCATATTGGGCTAAAATTGCATTAACTCCTTGGGGTAGATATTGGGGTTGGGATCCTGTTGAAACAGTTTCACTTATTCCATGGTTTTTAATAACAGCTTTCTTTCACACTATTATCTTCAAAAAGAAAAATCCAATATTAATAAAAATAAATGTGAGTTTGATTTTTGCATCAATAGTGTTTTCAACATTGATTACAAGAGGCGGGGGGTTAAATTCTCTTCATGCGTTTACTGGAGGTGCTGAGTTAATTACATGGGTAATAATTTTAGGTCTTATTTTGGTCTTTCTTTCCCTTTATGTAATCTATATTGTATTAGATTATTCAATGGGAGAGTATCGAAATAAAAAGCTTTTTTTTGATTACTTGAGTTATTTACTTTTATTTGCTTTAGCTTTGGTGTGTATTTTTGGTCTTTTAATTCCACCATTTACCTTTTTCCTTTCAAATTTTCTCCCAATAAATATTATTTTAATCGATATAGATTATTTTATCATAACAACCTTAATTTTATCTACAGGTTTAGCTATATCACTTACATTTTGTTCATTATGGGAATATTTCGAGATTAAGTGGATAGGATTAGTTATACTTATAGGATTTTCAATTCAATCAGTGCTTTCGTTTATACTTGTAATTACCTCTAACATATGGATAAATCCTGTTTTATTTATTTATTTAATATCATTATTTTCTTCCCTATTCAAATTGGTAAAAAATTTCAATATGAAAAAGGGAGTAAAATACTTTTTCAGGTTGAATTCAAAAACAATAATTCATGCAGGGATTTCCTTAATCCTTGCTGGATTTTTAATGAGTTCGAATTATCAAGACTTTTTTTTCATTCCAGGATTCGTACTGCTATTAATAGGAATAATTCCTTCAATTATTATCACTTTTTTTCCAATGAAAAAAGTAATTGAGGCGTAAAAATCTATTCAATATCTTATTTTTTAATTTTATTCCATTTTAAGAATTTATAATTTTTTAACTTAATAAATATATTAAAGCAAAGTTTTGAATAATTAAACACTTATTAATAGTCAATATATAAATAGTTTAAGCTCTCACAATTGAGATCATGTTCACATCAAATAACACAATAATAACTTGTAATAATGTCTCAAAACAATTTGGATATTTTTTTGCGTTAAGAAAAATTTCTTTTAAAATTAGAGAAAATACGGTTTTTGGAATTGCGGGGGCAAATGGAGCAGGTAAAACAACATTAATTAAGATTTTATCGGGATTGCTCAAACCAACTTTTGGTGAAATTATACTCAATGGAATGAATTATGAGGATAATTCTGACATTATAAAACAAAATATTGGAATTAATACTGATGAATCTTTTCTATTTCAAGAATTAACTATTTTTGAAAATTTAAAATATTATGCTAATTTGCATTTGAATTTCGAGAAAAAGAATCTTGAGACTAAAATTAAGCATTATTGCAATAAATTCAATTTAACAGATTGGATCAACGAACCTGTTAGAATTTTATCTCATGGAATGAAACAAAAAGTAGAATTAATTAGAGTCTTAATACATGATCCATCAATTCTATTCTTGGACGAGCCATTTTCGGGTTTAGATTACAATGCAACCCAAATGTTAATTAATTTTTTTAGAGAAATAAAAAATGATAAAAATATATCGATAATTCTTACAACGCATAAAATTGATGTATTCCAGCAACTTTGTGATGAATTAATCATTTTAAAGAAAGGAAGAATCAGTAAAGCCTTTTCACGTGATGAATTAAATAAGTATGAAATTAAGTCATATTTTTAGGGGGTATATTTGTTGAAAAATGAGAAAATAAAATTCAAATCAAAATTAAGATTACTGAAAGTAATATTATCTAAAGATATTAAATCAGAACTCCGACAAATTAATGATTTATTTTCAATTTTTCTTTTTGATATAATCTCAATCTTCATATTTTCGTCAGTTTATAATTTCGGAACTCAATATCAGAATATGCCGATGGAAATTTTTGTTATTGAAAACTGGCTTATAATTTTTTTTACACTCATTTATATTATGACTAAACTCTTCGTAAAGGAGAAAGATACTGGAACTTTAGGAGGGCTTATTTCTTCCCCCGCATCAGCAAACTTAATTCTTATTAGTAAAACCATTTTTTGCTTTATCTTATTGAGTTTCGTTGAAATCATTTTATTTCTTTTCAGTTTTTTTATATCAGTACCATCGATTAGCAATTTTAATGCAAATCAGTTATTGATTTATTTAAGTCTTGGAGTATTATTACCAACATTAGATTTATCTATATGCGGGAGCTTTGTTTCTGCTTTTTCGATGTATGTTAAAAATAAATCCTTTATTTTACCAATTTTGTTATTTCCTTTAATTCTACCAATTATTACTCCTATCATATCGATAAATATAAAAATTTTAGAAGGAGAATTAATATCAAATCTATATTACGAAATACTATTTTTTAGTGCGCATATAATTCTCATGAGCTCAATTATAGCATTAACTTCGGAAGCTCTTTTGTATGATTAAATAAGATCTAACTACATTGTGTAAGAATCTGGTTTGCATTTAAAACCAGAGATGAACTAAATACTCCTTTTACAACAACTTGAATTCCATTTTCCATATCAGTTGAAGGAGTTAAACCATTTATATCTATATAAATACTATGTCCACTTTCAGTTAAATTAAAATCACTACCAGCAAATCCTTGTACAATACCTATAACTTGAATCTCTTTATTTTCATATTTGGAAGGATTCAAGGCAACTTGAGAAACTGTGAGATAAGGACGTGCAGTTGATGTAAGCAATGTAATTATAACAATAATTGAGATAATAATTCCTGCGATTGCAATAATTTTTGTTTTTTTCAAATTCATCATCTACTTACTTCAAATTTTTCTCCAAATTTTTCATTCTTTTCAATGTTTTTCTTATTCTAAGTTTGGGATATAAAATTAGAATTATAATAACTGCCCAAAATAAAATATAACTAATTGTTATTGTTATTAAATCTTGATCAAAATATTGTAATGACATTTAAATTACTCCTCTATCAACCTTTTTTGTATAATTTTATCTAGTTTTTCTTTTGCTTTATCTAATTCTCCTAATCTTTGAATAACATAAAAAAATAATATGGTTATTCCAATTAAATTAAATAACAACATGACTATTTTCACTGGATCCCAATAAATATTACCAGGCTCTCCAGGAGTTGGATTAATTAGGGGATGCAAGCTTGTAAATATAATTGCCGAGAAATAACTTAAGGGAATTGTAGGAAATAAGGCAATACCTAAAATTGAAGATAATTTTGCTCTTTTTTCTTTATCTTCAACCATACTCCTAAAAATTAAATATGCTAAATAACAAAGAAGTAATATTAAAGTCATAGTCTGTCTACCATCACTCCATTGCCAATAAATATTGTTATAATCTCCAGAAGTAGAATTGTACCATAAAGATCCAGTAATTAATGTAAATGCAGTAAAAAATACTCCAACTATTATGCTATTGGTGCCCAACCGATTCCATTTTAATTCTCGTTTATTCAGATAGAGAATATGAAATAGGAAACTAAGACCGTATGATAAATATGCAAGCCATGCTCCCGAAACATGGTAAAAAAAAATTATATATACTATTCGATTGGGACTTCCCCATACAATAAGGTTAAAGGAAGTCAATATTAAAATTAGAAATAAATTAATCACCAAGATTGTCAATGAAATAATTAATAGGAAGTTAGTCCTGAATAATTTTGGAATATTCATGATAATATAATAAAATTATAATTCTGATACATTTTAATAAAAATACGAAATTTTCTGTTTATAAGGAGTATTCCTATTTTTCACATTTAAGACATTTTTTTTAACTTTTAAAATTTAAGATTATAAAAAAAAAATAAAATTAAATTTAGTATTTTGGATTTACAATTCTTTTTTCCTCATTCGCTTTCTTACTGTTAATATTAAAACAGTTGTTACCGCTACACTGCTACCAATAATGATTGTTAAAATGCCTCCCGAAATAGTATCTGTGCCTGTACCAGTAGTGCCTGTAACAGTAATCTCGATTAAACTTTCAACATAAGTAATATTATAATAAGATCCATCCGTCTGATTCATTCCTGCTATTGCCACCGCATAAAGATCATATGTTCCAGCTTTGCTAGGAGCAATAAGGGCAAATTTATTATCATCGTCAGAAGGATCATAAGATCCATAACTATCTACCTGTTCTCGTCTATTTAATGTTTGGTTAGCAAGAGATGATGTAAATAACCCGTTATCACCTTGATATCCTGGTACGCCTAAAGTGAATCTACCAGCATAAGGAGCTAAATTAGCCTCTGTAAAGTTAAGGATATCTACTTCCAAGGTAAAATGCTGTAAGGGAGATAAATCTCCAGTCACATTAATAGATAGTACCAAAGTTCCATTTACACTAGCTTTAGTATTAGCTGAATTATGACACATACCATGAGTTCCACCTTCTCCATCGTTAATCCATCTATATAGATATTCTTGATATCCCACAGCTGCACCTATAATTCCTATAAGTAAGGCTGAAAAAATCAATAGTGAAAGAATTTTAGTTTTTCTCAAAATATAAACCTTTTATTTTTAGATTATTAATTTTTATTTAAATAAATGTTTCAATTTTAAAAAAAGGTGACTTGGTTTTTAAGTATTACCTTATCTGGTTAATTTAAACAATGTATTCATGAATTGTTTCAATTTCCCATAATTTTCCAATTATTGTCATAATTTGAAACTAAAATTGCAAAATTATTTAATCGAAATTAATAAAATAAGAAGATATAAGATTTGAAAAATTAATTATTTTGGAGTATTAAACTATTTTTTTGTGAATTAGAGTATATGTAAGCATAAAGAAATAATAATTCCATTGATAAATTAAGAGTTAAATAAGTATTTCATAAAATCTTATTCTTTTATCTCTTTTATCACCATATTTTCGAATAAAATTTAGATCATATAACTTTCTTAAAGAATAAACGACTGTCCTCTTCGGTAGAAGTGATCTTCTCATAATGTTTTCTTGAGTTAATGGTCCATTTCTTTTCAGTAGATATAAAATAAATTTACAAGAGGGAGGTAATGAGATTAATCTTTGTTCTGTTAAAGAATCTTTTATTATATTCATCATTAATCCATTCTTCTATTATCATTTAATACCTTTAAAATTCGAAAAATTAAACCTTTATGTTTATTAAATTGAAGACATCGTTTTAACTTTTATGAAATGTGAGGATTTTAAACATTAATTCAACTTTCAGTTTCAAGATATAACATTATCCTGAATAAAGTTTCAGAACACAGTTTATTATAATATAATTTATATAAGATCAATGTTTTGGTCTATATTAGAAATTACCACATCCATTACATTTCCCATCAAGAAATGCGGCACATGCTTTACATATATTTTCACATTTATGTTCTTTGCTTTCACCACTAAAAAGCTTAATTGGAAGAAATTTTGGTACTAATACTTCAGATGCAAATATCGTTGCAGAATGTAGTATTCCTTCTTTGTTGGTTGGACCACAATAATTGATATATCTACGTAAAACGTCAATATCTTGGCCTATTACTCCAAAGATCAAGTTGTATTGCCCAGCCACATGAGCTAATAAAAAAACTCTGGGACATTCCGCATAAGCATCAATAATTTTTTGTACTTCATTATAGCTTCTCATTTCAATTAAAATAAAAGCAATATAATAATTTAAGCTCTTAGGACTTATATTTCC
Organism: Promethearchaeota archaeon; assembly: GCA_048940765.1. GTDB lineage: Archaea > Asgardarchaeota > Lokiarchaeia > Sigyniarchaeales > SOKP01 > Loki-b32. Next base: position 38,574 of record JBHLOG010000002.1, read on the forward strand.
TTGAACCTTTAGAACTCCTGAGTCCTCTAATTTTGTAATTCTCTTTGCAATACCTGCATGGCTCATTGTTTCTTGATTTGACTTTAATACAATTTTACTTAAAGAACTTAAACTTTCACGACCATTTTCAAATAAAGATTTAAGAATCTGCTTGTCAATTCGATCCAAAGTCATAATTATATTATTAGAAACGTTAATATAAAAAAGGATTCATTATATTTTGTGAATTCAAATAATTACACTAATCAACTACCTTTTAGTTTCATTTTACAACAATTATTTATTCAAAGTTTCAATTTGAAAACCACACATATTTATTATATATGATAGATAAACTATTATTTATCAATTTAATTAGAAAAACAATAATAATAACAAGGCATTATATAAATGAAAAATTAATTATTGGACATCAAATCTAATTAAAGGTTTACTTATAAATATAATATTTCTTAATAGAAAATTGTAAAACGTACATCAAATTTTGAAATATTGTCGAGCTAACTTTTTATAAACGACAAATTTTAAAAATTGGTAATTAAGATCTAATTAATTAAATTAAGTATCAATTTGAAAATTATGCTATTAGATAATATTGATAAACAGATTTTATTTGAATTGTTCAAAGAAGGACGTCAAAGTTTAACAAACTTGGAAAAAGTTATATATAAATCAGGTGATGAAACAATGAGCCATACAGGTATTGCAAAGAGAATTACGAAATTAGAGGACTCAGAAGTTCTAAAGGTTCAAGCGAATACAAATATCAATACGCTCCAATATAAATCTCTATTTCTACTAATCGAGATGAGTAATTATGAGGAAGTACAAAATATAATTAAAGCTTATCAAGATTGCCCACGAATATTTTTATTAGCTCAGGTAACAGGTCAATATAATTTAATATTAGGAATTATAGGGCAAAATATTGATGTTCTACACAGATATATTAATTACTGTGGACCCACGAATAAAAAGGGGATACTTCACTCCGCTACTATATTCGTATCTGATTTTATCACCCCTAAGTATTTGCCAATTAATCTTTTCAGCCAAGACAGTAAAGAAGAAAAATGTGGAAATATATGTAGTGACTGTGCTGCCTATCTTGATGGGAAGTGTAATGGATGTGGTTCTTTTTAATCGTATATAATTGTTTTTATATTATTAAAAGTACTTAATTTTAAAATTTAGTAAGATCAATCTCTGATTTCATAGAACACTTTAAAAATTTGTAAAAAGAGCGAAAAATATTATTAACTTATTTAATAAAATCTCTAATAAATGTGATAGGTTAGCTATTAAATAAGTTTAAATTTTTATGAATTAAGTCCAGATAAAATTTTTGAAAATCTCCAATTATGTAAAGAATTTAATTTAAAATTGAATTTTTTTTTTCATTTTTACTCCTTTTATTTTCAATTTTGAAAGTTATATATATTCCTTGTTTAGAAAGGAGAAATTTTTTAATAACATACAGTATAATCTTATACATTAATTCAATTTAAAAAAAAAATTTGACAATTTATTAAAAATAAAAAAAAAATCAGAAAATTGATGAAAAAATGGCAGTAAAAGTAGCTTTTATGCAATTAAGTGACTGTTGGGGCTGTCATCAATCTCTTTTAAACGCTCATTTAGGTTTGTTGCCAGTTCTACCAGCATTAGAGATTGTATATTGGCCAGCTGTAGTTGATTTTAAACATGATTCATTGAAACAAAGAGACCCAGGTTCAATTTTAGTTGGTTTCATTGAAGGATCTATCCGTACAAATGAAGATTATGATAATGTTAAACTGATGAGAGAAAAATGTGCTTTAGTAATTTCTTTTGGTAGCTGTGCCTGCTATGGAAATGTACATGGATTAGCTAATCAATGGAATATAGAGGAATTAGTAAAGAGAAAATTCTCTCAAGTTGAAAGCATAGCTGATGAGAGTGGTGGAGAACCGACCCTGCATACTCCTGGTTTTAGAGAGAAGGTTGTCCCTGTTGATGAAGTAATAAATGTTGATGCATATATATCTGGATGTCCACCAAAGCCAGAGCAAATTATTAGTAGTGTCGCATTTTTATTAGGACAAAAACCATTTCCCATGAATGATCTTGCATTTTGTAATGATTGTGCAATAAAAAATGATTGTTTATTGGATCATGGAGTAATGTGTTATGGTTCAATTACCAGTATCGGTTGTGATTTAAAGTGTACTAGTGACAAAAAACCTTGTGTAGGTTGTTTTGGTCCAGCGAAAACTGTTGATTCAAGAGCAGAAAAATTAAACAACATGTCTAAAAATTTGAGTTCAATTAGTCTGGGTGACAAAAAAAATGTATATGAATTTTTAACATTGTTTTTAAATGTTCCTTTAATGGCCGGATTTGATTTATCTGGAGATATCTTAAAACAAATTAAAAAACATGGAACTCCGGATACTCCATTAGCTAATCTACCTCCAACAACAGAAGAAATTTCTACAAACTTATTAGAATTTTTGAAGGAAAATCCTGATTTTCATGATATTTCAAATGTATGCGATACGTGTCCTCGAATTATTGGTAGTAAGTCAACTATGACAAGAGTCAAAAGAGATTATGAAGGGCTTCCAAATATGGAAGATTGTCTAATTGAACAAGGATATATCTGTATGGGCCCTGTAACTAAAGCTGGCTGCGGTGCTTTGTGTATAAAGGTTAATGCTCCATGTACTGGTTGTTTTGGTCAAACAGTATGGGGCGTTAATCAAGCAGAAAGGTTCGCTGATACGGTACTCAAACAATTTAATGTTAGCTTATCAAAAGAAGAATTACTGTCTCAGGTAAAAGATCCAATTGGTACATTTGAAAAATTTACTTTAGCATCAAGAAAAGGAGGTATATAAAAAATGGCGAAAGAAATAGAAGTAGAGCCAGTCACTCGATTAGAGGGACATGGTGGTTTAAGATTAGTTTTAGGCGATGATGGAAAAATACAAGATGTTCAATTCAATATCACTTCCACAAGATTTTTTGAGAAGTTTCTTGAAGGACGTTATTGCGAGCATATTCCTAGAATAACTCCGAGAATTTGTGGTATATGTCCAATTCCTCATCATTTAACTCCAACTAAAGCGGTGGAAGATGCATGGCAGGTTGAAATTCCTACTCCTGCGTATAAATTACGACAATTATTGCAGAATGCTAAACAATATTCATCACACGCTTTACATTTCTATGCACTTGCTGCTCCTGACTTTTTATTGGGACCTATGGCTGATCCAGCATTAAGAAATGTGGTACATGTAATTAATCAAATGCCAGATGTAGGTGCAATGGCATTAAAAATGATGGATTTTGGTCAGAAATTATGTGCTGCAGTAGGAGGGAAATCTGTACATCCTATTTCTGCTATCGTTGGTGGTATGAAAAAGCCTTTAGATGAAGATGTTCGAGATTTGTTTTTAAAACAAATTGCAGATCAGGTTGAATGGACTAAGAAAACCGTTGATATTGGTTTAAAAGTAGTTGAAGATTATTGGGATGTTGTGGCTAACGTAGGAGTTGTACCCACTTACTATGCTGGTATGACGAAAAATGGAGTTCATGACATTTATGATGGAGATCTTCGCATAGTATCTCCAAATGGGGAGAAGTTCGATTATCCACCTCAAAAATATTTGGACGCTCTAGGTGAACATATCCCCAAGCATTCTTATGCAACTCACATGTACTATAAGCCAGCTGGATATCCTGAGGGAATATATAGAGCAAATACTTTAGCAATGATTAACTGTGCAGATAAGATGGCAACTCCTTTAGCAGATGAAGCGTTGCAGGCTATGAGGGCAAAAGTTGGTAACATATCCCATCACACATTCGCATATCATTGGGCTCGATTAATTGAATTAGTAGAATCTATTGAAGTAATCGCAACATTACTTCAAGATGATGATATTGTTAATCCTGATTGTAAGACTTTAGATGTACAGCCTAGAGAAGGAAATGGTGTTGGTCTCACAGAAGCTCCAAGAGGAATACTCTTATATAATATATGGTCCGATGCTGAAGGAATTTGTAAAAAGGCAAATCTTTTAGTTGCAACAAACCATAACATCGCAGGAATTGAAAAGACATTGAAGCATGTCGCTAAGCAAGTTTTTGAGGACAAGGCGCTTGATGGTTTAAAATTACCAGACCCATGGATAAAATAAATTAAATATAATGAAAATTAAAGAAAGAAGTGAACAAAAAAGATGAGTGATATACCTGAAGGTGTAGTAAATCTCTTAGAAATGGTAGTTCGCTGTTTTGACTGTTGACTATCATGCGCTGCTCATATAACAGTTGTTGATGAGCGGGGCAAAGAGATATACTCTCGAGAAATGAACGTAGGTTTAGGATGAATGTCCAATAAAAATGATTGAAATTGGACATAACTGCCCCTTGCGTGGGGTTAAAACCTACAAATAAATAAATCATTCAAAAAATAAGAAAAAAGTTGAAAAAAATGGAAACAAATTTCGAATTTAGAAAACAAGTTATGGATTATCATATTGGGCCTGATGTAATTAAATATTGTTATCAATGCAGTAGATGTGCTGATAATTGTCCTGTAACTGCGGTTACAACTGATTTTTATACAACCACAGGATATAATCCTAGAAGTAATATCTTAGCAGCATTATTAGGATATAAAGATTTACTCCTTGGAGGAGACGAGTTAGGGATTTGGGGGTGTACTGTATGTGATACATGTGATGAAGTATGTCCTCAAAAGATTGAACTTACAGAAATCTTTACTTTTCTAAAAAATCAAAGTATTGCTTTGGGTAAAGGTCCAGAATTTATTTATTCCCAAGCGAAAGCTATATTTGAAAATGCTAAAGCAATTCCATCACAACCTGCTATTGAGAGACGGAGAGAACAATTAGGTATACCAGCTATAATAAATCCGGAAATAAATGAAGTACAAACATTATTAAAGAATATTGGAGCTGAGAAGAAATTAAAATAATTCGAGGGTAAAAAAAATGACAGAATATAAAATGTTTGAAGGATGTACTATTGGAAATAGAATCCCGTTTATTGAAGCTGCCTCAAGAAAAGTTTTCGATAAATTAGGAATAGAAACTTCTCAAGCGCCATTTTCTTGTTGTCCAGATCCAACTGGAATGAAAAGTTTCGATAATGATGCTTGGTTGGTAATAGGAGCTCGAAATCTTTGTCTTGCTGAAGCTGAAGGGAAAGATATAGTATCCTTATGTAATGGCTGTGCTAATACTTTAAGAGGAGTTCAACATCAATTGAAGCATGATAATTTGAAGAAAGATAAGGTTAATTCAGAGTTAGCAAAAATTGGCAAGGAATTCAAAGGTTCTATTGATATAAAACATTTTGTCGATGTATTGAAAAATGAAGTTGGCAAGGATAAGATCAGAGATGCTATCACAAAGCAATTAAGTGGTTTGAGGGTAGCGGTCCATCCTGGTTGCCATTATATGCGACCTGCTGAATGGATGGAGTCTGATGATCCGATTCGACCAACTAATTTAAAAGAATTAGTAGCTGCTTCTGGCGCTACAGTCGTAGATTATGAAGAATTAGCACTGTGTTGTGGTGCAGCAGTAACAAATGCCTATGAGGAGCATGGAATGGCAAACTTAAAGAAAAAAATGGATAATATTAAAAAGACCGGAGCAGATGTTATTGTTGTAAATTGTCCTGCATGCTTTCAGCAATTTGATACTAGACAAAGAGATCTAGGTAAGATGTTTGATACTGAATACAGTATTCCAGTGTTATATTTAACTGAATTATATGCTTTAGCAATGGGATTTAGTCCAGATGAAATAGGATTAAAATTTCATCGTACAAGATTATCTGGTGTATTAGAAAAGCTTGGTTTATAAATAACTGAAAATTTTAAAATATTTTATTTTTTTTATTTTCTTTTCTATTTAACTTTAAAAATTAGTAATAGATATCCATCGGAAAATATGAAAAGATTAACTTTTTCATGTTAGAAGGAATTCTCTATTAATTTAATTATATAATAAAATTTTTAGAAATTTTAAATAAATGAATAAATCCATTAACAATATGAGTTGTAAAAAAAAGGAGGATTAACTAGAATTCTTTTATTTTTTACTAAAAATTTTTATATGATATTCAAAATTCATTCTTATTGAAGGTTTATGAGTGATAAAGATGATGATTGTGATGAAGATGCTTGGGAGTATTATGATAAAGTAAGGGATGCTCTTTATGGATTATTTGAGATTTTGAATTTAGCTCTAGATCCCGATAGTGTCTATTATAAGTGTGGAGTTGATAATTTAGAAGCATTAAAGAATAGCTTGATAGATTTACTTATGAAAGATTATGATACTTTAGATCTACAAGATACTCTTCGAAAAATTGAGTTCAACTTAAAAAAGTCTTTATTTTTCGAATCTTCTCCTAAAAAAAAGGAAAAAAAAAATCATGATGAATAAAAGATAATATGCATTAAGTTTTCTTTAAAATTAGCTCAAGATTATTTCAAGATAATTTTTAACTAAATTTATTTTAAAGTATTAGTCTTTAGCAGATTTGTTTAAACATCCATCAAACTAGACAAAATGGAACTATAGAGAACTTTAAACTAACAATACATAATTTTTATTTCTTAAACTTTATTTTTTGGATTGTAAGATTTAAATAATAGAGATTTTTCTAATATCTTGGAATTTTATAATTTTGTAAACGTAAAAGATTTCATTGTATTTATCTAAGCGATTACTTAAGATAAGAAAAAAAAGAATGTAAAGTTTGTATTATCATGCTTAATTTAAAGCGAGACCATCCATGGTTTTTCCAATATCTTGAAAATTATTATCATTTATTTCTGAATATAAGATTTAATAATGGAACGAACTTAAGAAGAAGTATTCATTTTTCAGTTGAATTTAGCCTTCAAGGATTCGAAGGACTATTATTTTATATGTATAAACCAGCTTTTAAAAGAGTGAGATTTGATTTATATAGACATTCATTTGAGCATGCTTATATTATAGACAATTTAAATTTTATTTTGACCAAAGAAGCAATAAATTCATTGGATTTTGTTATTATTCCTTTTGGGTATTTCAAAGATGAGCATCAGTTTAATCTGGATATTCGAAGTAGTGAGGTAGAATCAAGTTTTGATTTGTATGCATGGGCACCCTCAAGTTTATATAAACATATAAAATCTGTTATTCGAATAGACAATCAATATTCAGAATTAATTCCTATAGATGATTATCGGGGTTTTTTCTTCCAATTTGATAGTTCATTTAAAGGGAATGAGACGGGAAGACTTTTTGATTTAATAAATCTCTTGGCAGATCTTAACAAAATGGTAGATGAATCGGATAACACACCTCTCTTTGAAGGAATGGATTTCGAGATAAAGTCATTAGTAACAAAGAGTAATGAATTTTTATTCGAGTTATGTCAGCGATCCGTTCCCTTAGATATTAAAAATATCCTAAGAGAATTAGAAAGATTAAAATTTAATATTGATAATCTTTCAAAAGAAGAAATTTTTAATTGGTTATCCGACCTCATCGCTTTTTATTCCGGTAAACCATAAATATATAATTTCATAAAGTAAATTCAAGAATAATTCATTTAATTTTTCTTAATATCATAAATATTTATCTAAGCCTTATAAAAATATTAATATTTTTAGAAATCAGAAAGAGATTATAAAACTCTTAAACATATATAAAATTAAATAAGAAATATCTTTATATTAATCACATTTAATTTGAATATTGAGGGAAGAAAAGAATCGAACACATTTTTTGAGAAATTGATAATAGATGGTTGAAAATAAGCAAAAGGAAGCACTGTTAGAAACAGCGAAAATAGAGGAAAAAAATTATAATTGGAATGAAGCGGGAAAGCTTTATGAACAAATTGCAAATTATTTCTTAGAAAAGGATATAATTAATGAGGCTGCCTTTGCTTTTAAAAAACTGGGTTTTGTTAACATAATGGCTTTAGAAACTGTAGATTCAGCATCTGAATTAAATAATAGATGCAACAATGCTAATAATGCCTTTGAAAAAGCAATAAAATTATTTAATCAGATTGGTTCTAAAGAAGAAGAATTAGAGTGTATGGGAGAAAAATTGTATGCTCAAGTATTTATCTCAAAATCTATTGAAAATGTAAAGAATTCACTTGAAGAATCAATTGACTCTTTCCTTAAAGCTAGTGATTTATATTCTCAAAAAGGAGACAATGAAAGTAAAGCAAGAACTCTTAGTAGAGCTTTATTCTGCATATCTTGGCTCGTACATTATGTATCTGAAGAATCTGAATATGATCTCATGTATCAAAAATACTTAGGGCTAATGGATAAAGCTTTTAACTCTGCAATAGAAGTTAAAAATATCAGATATTTGAGTGAAATTATATATGGATTAATACCGGCTAATTTCTTTCAGATCTTTTTTAAGAATTTTAAGAAAAATGAGGATTTTGAAAACCTCATTATTAATTTAATCAAAAAAGTTAGAGAAATCCTTGATTTATTTAAAGATTTTGAAGATGATAGAGCATATTGCATGATATATTATGCTTATGGGAGTATGTATTGTGCTTATGCTATCCAATTTATTAAGGATGAAATAGAGCAGATAAATTGGTGTAATAAGGGAATCAACCTTCTAGAAAAAGGATTAGATTACGCAAGAAAAGCTAAAAATAATATAATAATAAATGCAGCAATATTTTTTCTTAACTGGTGGGCTTTTTTTCAGCGAAAAGTAGATTACGTTCAAAAAAGAATATATAATGATGTTAATGAAATGTTAAAATTAGGAAAGATTTTTTCCGAATCATATCATCCTTTAGGCTTTTATGCGTATTTTTTACCAGTTTTTTATTATGCTAATATATCTCAACGAAGCTTCTTTACTATTCGTCAAAGAAAATCCTATGCTAAGCAAGGTATAAAATACGCTAAACAAGCTTTGGGTTTTATATCTCCAAATTTACCATATTCAGCATGGACTTCCCAAATGTTAACATATTGTTATTCAGGATTAACACATCTTTCCAGTTTAAAAGATGAACAAAATAAATATTCTGATAAAATGTTTAATTATGCTCAAAAAGCAGTAGAAATAGGTGAAAAGTATGAAGGTGGAACCATTCGGGCAGCAGGTTATTCTTCAATGTATAGAGCATACAAAACTCTTGCAGATTTAGCTATTGATGATGAAAATAAGATAAAAATGTTGACTTCAGCTGCTGAAGCTTCTAAAAAATATTTAGATTATACACCAGAAACTTATACAGGAGGATTGATTGGACAAATCCGATTAGGATTATTATTAGAAGATATTGGGATAATTTCAGGAAAAATAGAATATTTAGAACAAGCAAAAGAAATATTTTATAATTTAATTGATGAGACTATTGGAAGTGGTCGTTATTCTTATGCTGCCGCTACCTATGAGTATATAGCTCGTATAGAAGATAGATTAGGAAATAATAAGTCTTCTGCTGAATTATACCATAAAGCGCAAAAATTTTACTCTAAATCATTAAAAAATGTCAAATATAAACCACTTATGGAAAGGATTAAAGAAAAAATGTCATATGCAGATTCTTGGGCTTTAATAGAAACTGCTAAAACATATCACAAAGAAGAAAACCATATTAATGCTAAAGATTGTTATGAAAAAGCCTGTCAAATCCTGAGAAATTTATCTAGTTATAATTTTGAGGCTTCCTATTATTATGCTTGGATTTACTTAGAAGAAGCAGAACATCTAAGTAAACAAGGAGAACATTCAGCTGCGATACAACAATACATAGATAGTAGTAAGTATTATAGTGATGCGTTAAATCTACTAGATGGAGTTTTGCAGAAATCAAAAGATAAATTAGAAATAGAACGTATTAAAAAATTGATTGATGTTGCGAAAATTAGGATCAATTATTGCAATGCGAGAGTAGATGTTGAGAACGCGAGAATTTTAGGAAAAAAGGGTGAACATCTCACCGCAGGAGAGAAATTTTCTGTCGCAGCATCACAATTCAAACAAATTTGCGCAAAATTTCAAATAGAAAGGGAAAGAAGAGAATTAGAAGCAGTATATTATCTTTGTAAAGCTTGGGAAAATATGGAACTCGCAGAGAATTCTAATGATTTTCAAAGATATTCAAATGCCTCATCTTTATTTGATAAAGCTAGTAATTTATTTAGTGAAAATAAATTAAAAATGCTTTCTTTAGGTAATTCTGCATTCTGCCAAGCTTTGGAGCTTGGTTGTAAATTTGATGTAACTACAAATATAGAACTAAAAGCAGAGCTATATCCACAAATTAAAATAATACTGAGAAAAGCAGCTACTTATTATAACAAAGGTGGATTTGAAAGTGGATCTGAGTGGGCATTAGCCACATCAATATATTTTGATGCAAGTTGGCATTTAATTAGTGCAGACCAAGAAATAGAACTTGAGCAAAGAAAAAAACTTTTGGAATTAGGATCTGGCTTCCTTAAGTCTGCTGCGGAGCTCTATGCTAAAGCAGGTCATAAAAATAAAGAAAAGGAGCTCTTAGAAAGATTAGATATGGTATTGAAAGAGAAAACTATTATTGTATCAGCTTTAAATACGATAATACAACCATCTATAACAAAAGCTACTTTAGGGATAATAGCTCCAGCTTGTCCTATTGAAACTAGCCAATCTCCAAAAATAAGTGAAGTACAGAGTTATACACAAGAATATGATTTAATCGAAGAAAAAAAAGTAATTAGAGAGAAATATAATTTAATTTATAAAGATTTATTACAAGAATATCCAGAAAAACAAATTGATAAATTTAGATTAGGAATTGCTCAAATAGGTATTTCTACTACTGGAGATATCTTAAATGAGTTTTATGATGAAAATCCTACCGGTTTATTGACTCTTAAAGAAAATAAAGTTGATGCAATTAATTCAAAAATAAAAGAAATGGTTGAAAAAGCCCATCAAGAAAACATAGATGTTTTGCTTTTTCCAGAAATGACTGTGGATCTCAAATATAAACAAGTTTTTAAAAATATCGTAAATCTTGCAAAAAAATATGAAATATATCTTATCCCTGGCTCATATCATGATATTGAAACAAAAAGTAATATGAGTTATGTTATTGGTCCTGAAGGAATTCTCTGGCAACAAGAAAAGCATATTCCTGCTTTTATTAGTCTACAAGAGAAAAAGTTCAAAGAGGGAATAGAAACAAGTAATATTCCTCGAAAAATAGTCGTTTGTAACACTAAATATGGAAGAATGACTATTGCCATTTGCCGTGATTTTCTTGATATGGATTTAAGAGTTGAATTAAAAAACTTCGAACCACCTGTTGATATCATTTTAAATCCAGCCTTTACACCAGTCACTGCTGATTTTAAAGCAGTTCATTTTGATGCACGTAGATCAGTTTATGCCTATACATTTTTTGCAAATGTTGCAGATTATGGTGATTCCCTTATCTATACTCCAGAAAAGGAACGTACAGAAAGGATTATACCCGCAAAGGAGGAGAAAATAATATATAAAGATATTGATCTCTTTAAACTGCGTTCAGAGAGGAAAAAATGGCAGAAAGTAAAAGAAGCTGAAAAACAATTCATTCAGAGTACGAGATAAAATAAATTTAACATGTTTATTTCATAAAAAGAATAATTTTATTTATTTAGATATATTATAAGAATTACCTATTGATAATTTAATTAGAGAATTTTCATGTGTTTGGCAATACCAGGAAAAATTTTAAAAATTGATGGAAATTCTGCATTAGTAGATTTTGATGGGATCAAACAAAACGTTATTATTGCTTTAATTCAAAATCCTGAGATAGGAAAGTTCGTTATTGTTCATGCAGGTTATGCTATAGAAATGATGAATGAAAAAGATGCATTAGAAGCAATAGAACAATGGAAAGAACTCGCTGAAGATCAGGATTTAGATCTCTCTGATGTAATTTAATAATATATAGTAAAGCAATTTTTCTATATATCAAATAATTCTTGTTTCAATTTTTTTAATTTAAGATAAAGATTCTTAATAGATTTAATTACTTCTGAATTGGAGTTAAAATCAAGAGGCGAAATACCTTCTAAATCAGCTTTTCCTATTTCAGAGTCAAAGGGAAGCGAATGATAAAGTGGAACTTCCCAATCTTTTATTCTTTGATTAATTATATCTATTTGTATCTCATCGGTTATCTTATTAGCTATTAAATAAATATTGATTACCCCCAATTTTTTAGATAATTCTATAATTTTCTTACAAAGATCCAAAGATTTTTGTGATGGTTCAGTTATAACTAACATTAAATCAATGCCTTTTGCTGTACCGCGACCTAAATGTTCTATACCTGCTTCAAAATCGACTATAACAACTTCATCTCGTTTTACAAACAAATTATATAAAAGGGTTCTAATCAAAGCATTTTCAGGGCATAAACAGCCTGTAGCGGGTTCCTCAATTCCCCCTAAAACTAATAATTGTAGACCATCCGGGCCAGAAACCTTGAACTTATCAGGTATATCAGAAACTTCAGGGTTTATATTATAGATTCCAGGACCAGCTCCTTTTACAAACGTTCTTTCTTCAATCATTGATTTCATTTCTTTAATTGGGACAATTTGATTCTTTGTATTTTCATCAATCCCTAAAGTATAGCTAAGATTCATTGCTGAGTCATTATCAATTGCTAAAACTTTAAATCCATCTTCTGCAAACATTCTTGCTAAAATACCTGAGACTAAAGTCTTTCCCACTCCACCTTTCCCTGAAACTGCAATCTTCATTTTATTTTTTTTCCTTATTTTGTAATAATTGTTTTTTAATTAATGTAAATTTTTTATTTATAGCTATTAATTTTTTTAGTTAAAAATCAGATTAAGAATAATTATAGGATAATTGAAAGTAATAATTCATAAGATTTATTTAAATATAGTTTTATAATGCCAATTTTGTATGAGTTATTAAGAGATGATTACTCATTCGAAGAAGCTAAATCTCTTCAAAATAAATTTCAAAAATTAATCAAAACTAGAGGAGAGAGTAAAATTGACAATTTCAAGTCAATTAAAACTATTGCTGGAGTAGATGTGTCATATTATACTAAGGAGAAAGTCGAATACGGAGTTGCATGTGCCATTCTTTGGGACATAGATCAAGGTAAAATTGAAATATCCTGTTTTGCTCAAGATAAGATAAATTTCCCATATAAGCCAGGATTTTTAGGATTTCGAGAATGTAAAATATTAGCAGCAGCAATTTTAAAACTTCCTAGTCCTCCAGAATTAATATTATGTGATGGACACGGAAAAATTCATCCTAGAAGATTTGGAGAAGCAATTCATCTTGGTATCGCTCTAAATATTCCCACAATTGGTGTTGCAAAAAAAATGTTTATTGGATATTCTGATTGGAACAGAATAGAGAAATTTAAAGGTTATAAAGCACCAGTATGGTCACGAAAGCCAATTAATAAATTTAAAGGATTTTTAAATGAACTTCTTGGATACGCTGTCTGTTTAAAAGATGCTTCTAATCCTGTTTTCGTAAGTGAAGGGTATAAAGTTGATATTGATACTGCATTAAATATATGTTTGCTCACAACGAAAGAACATAGACAACCCGAACCGCTTTATTTAGCAGACTACTATTCTCGAGAAAAAGTAAAAGAAATTGTTCAATAATTGAAAGTTCAAATAGATTTCCCCATTTCTTGCATCTTTTTAGATATTTCCACAATCTCATTGAAAATCTTCATATTTTCATCTGGATCTGCAGTTTCCAATAACTTTTCATTTAATTTTTTTATTTTAACTGTTAAATTGACAAATTCTTTAGGTGGTTCTATTTGATATAGATATTCTCTCTTTCCTTCTTTATTGATTCTAACATATACCCATTTTTCAGCCTTTTGAGACCAATTCCATCTATTCAGTGTGAATAGTCTTCTAGGCATGATATAATCTCCTTTTATGAATAATTTATAGTTAAATTAAGAGAATTATATTAAATGAATACGTCTAAAAAAAATATTGGTTTATAAAACTTAAATATTATTCAGTAATGTCACTTAAAAGTTTTAATACAAGCTCCCTAACATCTACATCTGTATCTCTTGTAAATTTGTTTAATATTACTTTTAGATCATCACTTTTGTCTTCAAATTTACTCAATGCCTTAATAATACTATATCTAATCAACCAGTTCTTATCATTTAGTGCTTCAAGAAAGGCATCATAGACTTTAGTTTCTTTTATTTTACTTAATATTTTGATCGCTGTTATTTTTGTTTCAATATGTTTACTATTTAAGTTTTGAATTAGTAAATCTATGATAGTTTGTTTTTTATCCTCTTCAAGTAAGTGAAAAATGAGGTCGAAAAGTGAGGATTGATATTTTTTTGGAACATCTTTAATAATACTTATTGCTTGACTTTTTTCTTTTTTCACTTCCAGCTGTGTTCTTAGGGCATTTAATGAATTATTAAGCTCTTGATTTTCCTTCTGAAATTTTGATAACTCAGACTTTAAATCATCTATTTGGTTTCTCATTTCAGTAATTTCTAATGCGTCAGCTGGTGAGATTATAGCAGGTTCACTAGATTTTTCCAACTGTTCTTTCAGATTTTCAATTTGTGCTTTATAATCTTTTAATTTTGATGATAATATACTATTTTTTTCATTAGCTAATTTTAGTTCTTCTGAATTTGCACCCTCTAAAAATCCTTCTACCTGTGCTTTTAAAGATTCTATTTCTAAACGAAGTAATCCATTTTGTTCCATTAATTGAAAATTTAGTCTTTTTATATTTGTTAATTCTTCATTTTCTTCATTTAGATGATGTTTTTCTTCAAGATCTTCAATTCCACTTTCCTTTATTTCTGATTCGTTAATTTGGTTTTTTAATATTTCAATTTCTTTTTTGTATTCTTCATTTTCCTCAGATAATTTAAAAATTAGTTTTTGAGCATCAAGTAATTCCTGCTCGGTAATCTTTTGTAAATTTATTTTATTATCTGTTTCTAATCCTGAATGCAATTCTTCAATCTTTTCAAGTAAATTTTCTATATCAATATCTTTTTTATTAAGTTCTATTCTTTGTGAAGTAATTATATCTTTAAGGATTTGGATTTCGCTAGGTAATTCATCTCTTCCTTCGATTTGACTCATTGATCTATTCTTTAAATTTTCAATTAAAATATTTTGTTCTTTAACAGTAAAATTTAATCTATTTATTTCTTCTTTCAAAGACTGAATTTTTTGTTCTAATTCAGTTGTACTGATTGCTTCTTTTTCAACAGTATCGATTAAATTTTTAAAATCCTTACTCATAATTCTATATTACCAATCAATTTAATCTAAAAGAAATTATTCATGTTGCTATCATATTAATGTTGATTATATCTATAAATCTTTAGTATTATTCATAAATTACAAATAGGACACAATAATTTCTTATACTAATTATAGCTTATTAGAAATTTTTTTAAGTAAAAATAAAGAAAAATTGTAAAATTAATTAGTTATTAGATATTTCAGATGATTTTTATTTCAATGATTTTATCTCCTTGAATTATTGAATTAACCACATTTTGGTCTGAAGGACTTGACACTTCTCCAAAAATAGTATGCTTATTATTCAACCAAGGTGTCGGTACATGAGTAATGAATATTTGCGATCCATTTGTATTTGCACCCGCGTTAGCCATGGCTAATATTCCTGGTTTGTTAAATTTTCTTCCGCTTTGAAATTCATCCTTAAATGGATAACTTATTTGTTGGCCTTGATAAGGAAAAGAATTAATACCTTTATCTCTCGGACCGCCGGTTCCTCGACCTAAAGGACAACCTACTTGAACCATAAAGTCTGCGATAACACGATGAAATATTATGTTATTATAGAAACCTTGTCTTGCTAAAAATAAAAAGCTTGCAACTGTCATTGGAGCATCTTTATCAAATAGATTGAGGTTTATATCGCCTTTATTTGTTACTATAATAGCTTTCGTCATACAAGAAGAAAAGTTGAAATCTTTATAATAATTATGTTTTTGAAGTTATTTGTTTAAGATTTATTTTTAATGAATGAAAAATTTAAAAGTAAATACAATGATAGAATTTTTATAGAACTTGTAGATAATACCTTACTTCGAATACAAAAATGGCAAAAAACGATATCTCTTTTTTTTTCAATCCGAAAAGTATTGCTGTAATTGGTGCTAGTCCCACAAAAGGAAAGGTAGGTAATACCGTTTTAAATAATATTATTAGCTCTGGATATAAGGGTAAAATTTATCCGATAAATCCTAGAGCTGATCAAGCATATGATCTACCTTGCTATAAAAATGTTTTAGATGTACCGGAAGATATCGATATAGCTATTTTTGTTATTCCTGGTAAATTAGTAAATGAAGCTGCAGAACAATGTGGGAAAAAAGGTGTAAAAGGATTAATTATCATTTCTGCAGGATTTAAGGAAATTGGTGGAGAGGGCGTTAAAAGAGAAGAAGACCTTATAGAAATTGGTAAAAAATACAAAATGAGAATCTTGGGTCCAAATTGCTTAGGTTTTATAGGTCTAAACTATAATGGTTCATTTGCAGCAGAAACTCCAAAAAAAGGAGAAATTGCTATGATTTCTCAGTCGGGAGCTATGCTTACGGGGATGATGGATTATTCCATGACCCAAGCCTTTGGATTTTCATGTAATATAAGTTTAGGAAATAAAGCGGATTTAGGCGCTGTAGATTTTATTGAATATCTTGCTAATGATAATAATACGAAAGTAATTCTATGTTATTTAGAAAGTATTAAAGATGGAAATCGATTTTTAGAAATTTTACCAAAAGCGACGCGTAAAAAGCCGATAATAATATTAAAATCTGGAGTAAGTGAAGCTGGTGCGAGAGCGGCCTCAAGTCATACTGGAGCATTAGCTGGTGCCGATATTGCTTATGATCTAGCATTTGAAAAATGTGGAGTAATTAGAGCTAGAACGATCGAAGATTTATTTGATTATGGTGAGATATTTCTATTTCAGCCTGTCCCTTTGGAGAATTCATTTGCAATAATAACTAATGCTGGAGGGCCTGGAATTGTTGCTACCGATGCATTTGAGCATGAAAAGTTAAAATTTGCTAATTTTTCAGAGAAAATTCTTCACGAATTAAGAGAAAAGCTACCATTAGAAGCTGCTATCTTTAATCCAGTGGACATTATTGGAGATGCAACTCCTGATCGATATGAATTTACAATTAAAACAGTATTTGGTTTAAATTCTGGGCAAAATTTGGATGATGTCACAACTCATGGTGCTTTAATTATCGTCACACCACAAGCCCAAACTCAACCCTTTGAAGTAGCAAAAATAGTCTATAATATTTCTAATAATCATTTAAAAGACAAACCTCTAATATGTTCTTTTATTGGAGGAAAAAATATAGCAGAAGGGAAGCAATATCTAAAACAGAACCGCATTCCATGTTATAATTTTCCCGATCGTGCTGCTCATTCATTAAAAACCTTAATAACAAGACGGCAATTTTTGAAACGTCCTTCCTTAGATGAGTTAGAAATTCCTTCATTTAAAGTAAATAAAGAAAGAGTAAGGGATATTTTTTATATTGCTAGAAGAGATAATAGAACTGTATTATTAAGTTATGAAACAAGTGAAGTATTTGATTGTTATGGTATAAAATCTCCAAAATCACGATTAGCACAAACTCCTAGGCAGGCAATGGAATTACAATCTGAAATTGGGAAGTCAGTAATGAAGATTGTCAGCCCACAAATCATACATAAAACTGATGTGGGAGGAATACTTTTAAATATAGCGACTGAGCAAGATGCTTTTGAAGCTTACATCCAAATTGTCAATAATGCCAAAAAATTTGGACCGCAAAATGCAAAAATATATGGAGTAGAAGTTCAGGAAATGATCGATTTTAAAGCTGAGCTAAAAGTTAATGAAATAATTATAGGTATGTCGAGAGATCCTCAATTTGGCCCTTTAATTATGTTTGGAACTGGAGGAATTTATGCAAATTTCATTCAAGATGTTGCTTTTGCATTATCATTTAAGTTTTCAAAGGAAGATGCAAAAAAATTAATTGAAAGCACAAAAATTAATAGTCTACTTCAGGGCGTACGAGGAGAATCAGCATCTGATATTGAATCCATTATTGACATATTATTAAGACTTTCACAGTTAGTTAACGATTTTCCTGATATTGTAGAGTTAGATATTAATCCGCTTCTAGCATTTATTAAAGGTTATAGCGCTGTTGATATTAAAATTACAATAAAAAGGTAAAAAATAACTAATAAGAAAATAAAAATTAAATTAAAAATATAAACAAAAAGGGAAAAGTATGGTAAAACCATTTTATTTATGTTCATTACAAGAACGAGCAGGAAAGAGTTTTCTTTCTATAGGGTTCATACAAAAGCTAAAAAAAGAAGGAAAAAAATTTGCTTACTTTAAACCTATTGGTGTTCCAAGAAGTGCTTTTACAAATAAAGCAGACCCAGATGTGGGCTTTATTTTGAATACAGTTTACCGTACAGATCATCCATATGATTTTATCTCTCCTGTATCGATTCCTGATGCATATTATGTTGATCTAGTTGATGCTGGTAAAAAGGAAGATTTTTTACAAAAAATACAAAAAGCATATGATAAAATTACTAAGGATATTGATTATGTTGTGATTGAAGGAAATCCTAGTATTAGAAAATTCATTAGAATAGGACTTGATGATGTTAGTATAGCAGAATTGTTAGGTATAAATGAATTAATATATGTATCAATAGAATCTTCAGATCGTGCTATAGATAACATATTTTTTACAAAGAATTATTTTGAATTCCGTAAAAAGAGTATTCTGGGCATTCTTTTCAATAAAATTGATTATGAATATATCGAAAGGATCAAAGAACTTACAAAAGACCACATTACTAGATATAATATTCCTGTTTTAGGAATAGTAGAAAAAAGTATTGAACTATTCTCTCCTAGGGTAAATGAGTTAATGGAACAAATAGGAGGAGAATTAATTAATGAACCAGCAACAACAGGACTAAATAATCTTGTAGAAACTTACTTAATAGGTGCAATGAATGCCCAATCAGCATTAAAATATCTAAGACAAGTAAAAAAAGCAGCGTTTATAACAGGGGGCGATAGAACGGATCTTGCTATGGCTGCGTTAGATCAAAATGTTTCTACATTAATATTAACTGGTTTTATTCAACCAGATATGAGTGTAATTACATTAGCTAATAAAAAGGGGATTCCAATAATATTGAGTCCATCCGATACCTATACTACAATGAGAAATTTAGAACGGTTAAAACCGGGAATTCAAGAAGATGAAATGGAAAAAGTTTTAGAATTAATCGAAGAAGAAATCGATTGGGATTTATTGTTATAACCAAAGTTTTTCATTGATTTACATTTTGAAATTTAACTTTTATCTTACAACTATAAGGGATTTTATAGATAATTATTCTATCAAGATAAATTATTAACTAAGTTATCATAAGAAATGAGCATATTAACAAAACTAAAGTTATATTATAGAAGTCTAAAACCTATTTTATTATCTCATCATCCAAGTTGTGAAACATTTAGCGAACATGTCTTTAAATTAGGAAAATATAAATTATGCATAGGATGTTTTATAGGACATCCTACTGCAATTCTTGGAGTTATTCTTCTTTATTTTATAAATTTTATTATAAGTTTAAACCCAACATTACTTTTTTTAAGCGGTGTAATATTAATGGCTTCATTTCTCTTAAGTTCACTAAAACTAACTAGAAAAAGAATCATAAAAATCATTCAAAAGGTACTTTTCAATCTTGGTGGAGCCTTCATTTTCTGGTGGATTTTTACTTTTCCAAATCCTTTTATTATTAATTTTTTTTTATTTTTTTTCATATTTGGTATTTTATTATCATTAGTAAATGCATACCACGCATATAGTTTTTATAGAACATGTAAAAAATGTGAATTTTCATTTGATTGGGAGAATTGTCCAGGATTTAAAGCACTATTTGAGTATTGTGAAATTAATAATTCACCAAATTTATTTAAAATTCATAAGTAAAGATAGAGAAGATTTAATTTTTTAAAATATAAATTTAATTATTCTTTTCTAATCAGCAAAATTATTTAATTTTATAATATTTCTAAAAAAAAAAAACAATTTACTTAGATTATTTATTCAATTCTATTAAAAGTGAATTAAAATGATTTCAGACAGGATTAAATCAATTTCTTACGCAATTCGTGAAATTGCTGCTGTAGCAAATGAAGTTGAGAAGAGTGGTAAAAAAATATATCATTTAAATATAGGGGATCCTGTTATATATGATTTTCACACCCCAAAATACATTTCACAAGCTTTGGCGGATGCATCCTTTAGTGGAAAAAATTTTTATGTAGATTCCTTAGGTGCTCCAGAATTAAGGGAGGAATTGAGCAAATCTTTAATGCAAAATTATAATCTTAATGTTAGTGCTGATAACATTTTAGTTACATCCGGAGTTACTGAAGCAATATTTTTTCTACTGGCAGCGCTTATTGAAAATAAAAATGAGATTCTCATCCCAGGACCAAGTTATCCATTATATATAAATTATGCAAAATTTTTTGATGGAATACCAGTAGAATATGAATTAGACGAGAATGATGAATGGGAGCCTAACATTGACGATTTGAGGAAAAAAATAACAAATAAAACAAAAGCAATTCTAATATGTTCTCCAAACAATCCTACAGGTTTAATGTATAGTGAAAAAAAAATACAACAAATAATAAATATTGCTGGTGAATTCAATCTTCCCATATTTTCAGATGAAATTTATGATCAAATTGTATATGAAAAACCTTTTACTTGCCCGGCGTGTCTAAGTAAAGATGTTCCAGTCATCGGATTAAATGGATTTTCCAAGTCTCATTTAGCAACTGGTTGGAGATTAGGTTATCTTTATTATCACGATCCCGAAAATAAACTAAAAGAATTAAAAGACGGAATTGCTAAAATGGCACGTGCAAGATTATCAGCGAGTTCAATAGCACAATATGCCGCAATTGAAATATTGAAAAATCCTGGAACACATACCAAAGAAATGGTAAATAAATTGAAAGAACGTAGGGATTATTCCTATGAGAGACTAAGGAAAATAGAAGGCATAACATGTGTTAAACCTACTGGTGCTTTTTACTTATTTCCAAAATTTGATTTCAATGAATTTGATAAATGGAAAAATGATAAAGACCTAACAATAGATCTCCTTAAAACCACTGGGATTTGTGGGGTATATGGTTCAGGATTTGGAGAATATGGAAATGATCATATAAGGTTTACGTTTTTACCAAATACAGAGATTTTAGAAACAGTATATAATTTACTTGAGGATTTTTTAAGTTAATACGTTAAAATCACACCAAAATTAAATATTGGTTTAATCATATATATATTAGTTAAATGGCGTTAGCAAAAGGAAAGGATCGAGTAAAAAAAGAAAGACGTCAAATTTATATGGATTTAATATTAGGAATTATCTCAGGAGTAATAGCATTAATCTCTATTATTTTCGCTGCCATACTAGATTTGCTTAAAAATAAATTCATGTTTATTGCTGGTTTATCATTTTGGGTTTGTTGGTTGATATATTCTTTTTTTTTGATGGGATTAGGAATTTATGCATGGTATAGTGATAAACATTTTGATGAAAAACCACCACGAAAAGATTTGAGACCTCCAATAATATAATTTCTTTACCTATTAAGTGGATTCATTTCAAATCATTTTTTATAAAATAAGTATTAGTAAAGTATTTCTCTCTTGAATGATTTAAATTTCTTAAAGATAAGCTTTATATACAAATTTGTCTTATAATTGTAATACAGAAAATTGTTTATTTATTTTAAAAAAAGGGGTGAATTATAGAGTTATACGTATATACAATGTACTAAAAAAGCAAATGACAACATTATGCTCATGATTAAGTACATTAAATACTAAAAACGGGAAAACAATCATTCCTTTTGAAAAAATCTATAATCACCCCACCCTCAAAGATAAAATCAAATCGTTTTTATTAATTTTAAAAATATCTTAAGAAATGCTTATTTAAAGGAAGGGAAAAAGTAATCGCTAATTTGATTATTTATTATTTAAAATTAAGATTCTAAAATTCAATATTGTCGAAACTTTTCACAGGTTTTTCGATTTGACGATTTAAAATGATATCTATATATCATATTAAAAAATAAAATAGCTTGACAATTAATTTTTAGGATCTCACAAATTTTCTTACATACAAAATATTTTCAATGAAGGTATTAGATTTAATTAATTAATGGGTCTAAGAAACAGAGAAAAATTATAATCAAGATAATTTGTGGGGAATATCATCACAAAAAATTAATAAAATAAATGAGCTTAAAAATAAGTCTTAAGTTTAAATATTTAGAGTATAAGAAGAAACTAATAAAAGATGAAAATTAACAAGAATAGCGAAGATTTAGAGTTAGATTTATATTTGAAAATAATTAATTGTTTTCAAAATGAGAGTGTTAGTCGAGAGAAGAAAGAAATTTGGAAAAATCAATCGATAATTAAACTCATGAATCTACTCGAAAGCACCCAGAATCGACCATTGGTTACAAATGCTCTTATTATATTACTCTCTCTGTTTGAGAACGTCCCCCCTGATACTTATAATAATCGTGGAATTAATTCTAGTCATATCTCCGGAAATGATAAAAAATTATTAATGAAAGAACTAATGGATGAATTTTTACCTAATTAATTAAATATATAAGTACAATTTTAACATCAATTCGCTTTTAAGTCTTTTGAAAAATAAGGTTATTAAATAAATTTCCCTTTTTATATAAATAAGCAGAAGAGAGAAAAGTTTAAAAACTATTTTTATATTCTTATGGAAAGCTATTTAAATTCTGATACACTATTCAATAAAATAGTAAATCTGAGTAAGGGGATGACCTTATTATTCTATAACCTCAATTAGAAGTAGAAAATATCGATGAGTCATTATTTTATAAACATCTCAGTAAATTTAGTTGTTTGATGATAGGAATAGGAGGGCTTATTGGAGGAGGTATTTTTAGTGTAATAGGCGTAATATCAAATTTTACTGGTCCTTATTCATATATATCTTATTTAATCACTGGTATCATTGCTTTATTCACTGTTTATTCATATCAGAAGTTGACTTCTAAGTGGTGTAATCCTGGTGGTGAATATACCTGTGTTCAAGGTGCTCTGGTTGGAAGTAAATTTCAGAATTTAGGTCTCTTTATTGGAATTTTATTGATTTTTGGCTATGTTGCCAGTATGGCGCTTTATTCATATACTTTTAGTATTTATTTTCTTTTATTATTCAATATTAGACCTAATTTTCTTTCAATTACTCTAATAATTTGTCTTTTGTTTACTTTTTTTATTTTCGTAAATTTAAAAGGAGTAAAAGAATCTTCTAGAGTACAGAATTTATTTGTTTTAATTAAAGTCATCATTTTAATCATATTCTCTATATTTGGGATTAGATTTGCACTCCAAAATCCTATCCAATTAATAACCAATGTGGGCTTCAATTTAGAATCATTTGGTAATATCAATTTTGCCGGTATAATATTAGGAAGTTCTTTAATAATTGTATCTTACCAAGGTTTTCAATTAATTACATATGGTGCGTATGAAATGGAAAATAAAGAGGCTGGATTAAAAATGATGAAATGATCAATTGCTATTTCTATATTTATTTACTTTTTTGTTGCTTTTACCGCAGTTGCAGTTTTAGGTGTGTCTGAATTAATTGGTGAACATGTTCATGATGCTGAAGTAGCAATAGCAATAGCTGCCTTAAATTTTTTGGGCAATTATGGAATGGCGATAATTATAATAGGGGCGTTATTATCCACTGCTAGTGCTTTAAATGCCACATTGTTAGGGTCTTCCCGTTTGACCTATATGATGGCTAAAGACGGTATAATTCCTAATTCCCTTTCAAAGATTAGTAAAAGCAAAGTCCCTTACATTTCTATTATTATAATAGGAATATTGAGTACTACCCTTACAATTGTAACAGGAGGTGCTTTAGCAATAGCCGGTGTTGCTGGATTAATTTTTGCCCAGATATTTCTAATAATTAATTTTACTAATTTTAAAGTTCGGAAACAGACAAATAGTAAAGTTATTTATCCATTAATCGGAATGATATTTACTTTTTCTTTCTTTTTGATCTTAATTATCTATAATATTATAAATATTAAAAAAGAAATATTCTCTTTGTTATCCTTTTTACTGATTGAAGGATATAGCTTATTTTTTGTAATTCACATAAATCATAAAAATAGTTTAAAGAAATTATAGACTTTTGTAAAAAATTTAGAGAAATTTTACAAAAGCACGAAACAATCATTTAAATTTATAAAATTTTATCATAATTATATAAGAATATATTTTGCATTCTTTAATTAACTGGGATATAATTGTAGAAAAAAATAACAGTAATTAGATGTATTTTTTATGATCAAGTTAAAAATTTATAAAAAAAAGAAATTTCTCTTTTTAATTACGATTTTAATCTTCATATCGTTAACTACGATATTAATTAATTTAAATCTGAATCAGAATTCAGTTAATAAAATAAAAAAAGAAGTTATTAACCTAGAATCTCATCTTGAAAATCTAAAATCCCATAATTTAGCTTCAGATAATACATATAGTGGGATTGGAGCACCTTGGAATGTGACACATTGGGCGAATCGAACGGATTACAACTTGCCAATAAGCTTTACGAATAATTCCTATGATGTAGAGGAGATCCCTTTAGGAATTGGTTGGAATGGCTACAAATTAAATGCTACAATAAAAGATTTATATGATACTCGAAACTGGTGTAATGGCACATTCAATTATGGGAATAGTGACGCTATTTTAACTCCTGATAATGATACAGAATGGATAGAAAATAACTTTCAAAACTGGTCTTTTGCTGAAAATGATGTGATTTCATGGGGCATCAATCCTATGAGTGGAAATTATCTTAATACTACAGATGCCGATACTGATGGTCATGATTGTTTGGAGTTAAGAATTGATGGAGATTATGATAATCCAACTAAGGCTTATTACTATGATGGAGGAGATAAATGTTCGTGGAATAGCGCTATTGATATACCTAGAGGTAAATTAATTTATAGTGAATTAAAATTTGATGTAAAACCAAACCATTTAATGGAATTTAATGATGTTGCTTTTTCTATTTATTTGAATAATGAAAAAGTCTATTCTAAAGGTGCTTATGATTTGAATCAATCTTGTGGAGGAGAATATTGGAAATCTTTGAAAATTCCTATGGGTCTTTGGTCAAATACTTCAAATATATTTACAGATCCTGTGAATAACTCAGCAATAAATATTAGTATTGTGTTAGAACAATTGGTATATTGCGGTTATGATGAGGGTTTTATCAATTGTGATTATCAACAATTGTTTATTGATAATATAGAATTGATAGTTAAGGCAAAAGTAAAACCATCTCAGATCCAGTTAAAGATGAATTCATTATTTGTGGAGAATATAGATTGGGGTAAAGGAACTGTAGAGATAGAGGAAAATATGGAGGGAAGTACAGTTTATGCGAACTTTAGTTGTAATGATGTTGGGGAATTAGGAGACTATAAAATCGATTTAAAAACAGATTTAAATCTATATGCGAGAAAAGATATTCCGGAAACTAATTATGAAACAAATGCAGGTTCACTAGGAACTAGTTTCTATGTTAATAATAATAGTGTAGTAAATTGGGAGTTTTACACATACTTTTCTGTTCCAACGGGATATGAAGAAAGTGAAATGAGACTTGATTTTCCCTCAGATATAACTCTAACTTGGGTATCTGAACCTCAAGATCCAAGTACTAATAGATTAAGTGAATGTGATACTTCAATACAAGGACTTCTTATAATTCCAGTTAATAATATTTCATTAACTCCAGATGGATTTTGGAAATTTCAAGCCACATCTCCAAATTATTGTGAACAAATAAATATTTTTAATAATGTCACAGGGTCATGGATCATTGCTAACCAATTTCTAAGTGGAGATTACATTAATATAACGGCTAAAATATCTGATCCAGCAATTATTTCAGGATATATTCATCAAACACAGGCTCAACTTCAAATAAGATTTCCTAATAGCACAATTTGGACTTCTCAGAATCAAATTAAATCACCTGATGCTAATGGATATGTATATTTTGATTCTCTTTGTATTCCAAGTACACCACCTTACTACGAAGTAGGAGAATATGAAGCAATTATCACATGGAATAACTCCTATGCTTCTTATGGTTTAAACGAAACAGGAATAATATATGAAAAATTTTTTGTAATTCATAATTCGATCCTATTACCTGATCAAGATTTTTATGAAGATATTTTTGAAGAGGATACAATAAATCTAGGAGTATCATTCAATGATTTAGAAAATTTTGATGCTATAATAGATGCAGATGTCTATTTAGACGATTTTCTTGGTTCTAAACAATATTTTAGTGAAACAAGCCCTGGTTATTATTTTATTGTGTTTAATACTACGGGTGGTGTTGCTGGGAATAATAATATAACGATTTATGCTAATTCTTCCTTATATATTAATAATCAAGTCAATATAACCATAGAACTAATTCAAGCAACGACTCTTACTGCCGAAGAATACCCAAACATTCAGGTTGTGTGGAATGATAATTTCACTATTCATCTTAATTATACAACAAAATCTTCTGGAATGGGTATTTCAACTATTCCTACAAATAATTGGATTGATAATACTTATACAGTAGAATTAAGTCCAGGAGAATATACTATTATATGTAATACTTCTGCATATGAAGTAAATAAGTTTCATTCACTAATTATTTACGCAGATGCAGAGGGGTATGAATCAAAAAATATAATTATAGGAGTTCTTATAACTAATAGACAGGCAAATATGTCAGTATTTATTGATTCATTAAAAATTCAAGAAAATGATCTAATAGAAAAATCATTTAATGATAAATTTTCTATTTCTGTAAGAATTTCTGATACTATAACTGAAACCTACTTACCTGATGAAGATTTAACATTAAAATGTAAAGATTATTTAGTAAATATACCATATTCAGGTGATTTCTGGTATAATATTTCACTTGATTGTTCTCCTTCTAAATTCATTTTAGGAAGGAATCTCATTGATATTAGTCTTAAAAAGGATAACTACAATTTATGTAGTTACTCGTTTCACTTATTTATAAATCAAATTGAAATCAATATTATACCAATTAATTTTGAAGATTCATTAAATGCTGAGATTGGACAAACTATCAATATACAAATAAAACTTTTGGATCCAATGACTAATAATTCTATTGAAAATGTTTCTGTAAGTTATTCATGGGACTATGGTTTAGGTACATTGAATGAAACAGATCCTGGACTTTTTCAAACTTTCATCAAGTTACCTGAAAATTTAAGGGGGAATTATAAATTTAATCTTATTATAATTCCTGAAAATTCAACTTATAAGACGATGCAATATTCATTTATCGTTGTTATTGGTGAGCCTATTATTGGTGGATCAGGATTTCCAAATTATTTATTATGGATTATTATAGGGATTTTAATAAGCGTAGCGAGTGTTCTAGGTGCTTTAAGTTTAAGATCTTACGTTATTCTGCCACGAAGACGTAAAAAGGAAGCGGAATTACTATCAAAAGCTCAGAAATTTAAAGATCTTAATAATATACAAGCTATTGTAATAGTTCATAGGTTAAGTGGAATTCCTCTCTTTTCAAAAAGTTATTCAATTTTAGAGAAACACAAAAAGGAATTATTTTCAGGATTTATCCAAGCTATCACTACAATTGGAGAAGAATTTACAGAACGAGAGGTTGTTAAATTAGATGAGACGGAATCAGAAAAAACTTATGGTGTTGAAAAAATTATTGAATTAGACTTTAAACAATTTTATTGTTTAATTGCAGATATAGAAGACATACGTGTTGTGTTTATTCTTAAGGAAAAATCCTCCGAGCGTTTAAAAAGTCAAGTATCACATCTTTTACTAGCTCTTAATCTAAAATTATCGAAAGAATTAGAAAACTGGGATGGCTCTTTGGATGAATTTGAAATACTAATACCACAAATATTAAATGAATATTTTGAACTATATTATAAGGATTCATTCAAATTACCTGATGATTTAAATTTCATTAAATTGAAGAAAGACAAAAGTATAACGAAAATGGAAATGCGTGTAATAAATGTTATTCAATCAATGTCAAAAGATAATACAATTCCTAATTTAAATAATATAATTGAATTAGTCCATGAGGAAAATAAAGACTTAATTATAGTAGCAATTGAATCATTAATTAGAAAAGGACTAATTTTACCCTTAAATAACTAAATTTTTACGAAACCCATTATTTTTTTTCTATTTTATCTTTTTTTACTATAAGAAATATGAAAAAATTAAGATTTATTTGTACCAGATGTGGAAATTGTTGTACTGATAAAAATACACTTGTGAATCTTACTTATTTAGATATATTAAGAATAAAAAATGGATTGAAGTTGGAATTAAATGAAATTCTTGAAATTGTGGGATTTTATATATTTAATAAAGAATTAAATTCTCAAGATCAGGAAAAAATGATTATCACTCCAATAATTACTGAAAAAGGTTTAGCATTTATTGCTCTTTTAAAAAATAGCCTAGGAGGCTGTTACTTTTACGATTCTACAAAAAAGACTTGTTTAATTTATGATCTAAGACCAATGTTTTGTAGAACATTTCCTTTTTCATTTAAACGAATAGATAATAATAAAAATAAAAAAAATAGCAAGTTTCTTATATTTTATACAAAAAAAGGAGAAGAATATTGTCCAGGAATACGTGATAAAGCACCTCTTATTGATGAAAAATACTGGACTGAATTGGGAATTAAAACCTTGGAATACTTAAAAATAAATCATAAATTCAATACAGATTGGAATAATCAAGTTAAAAAAAAAAACATTAAGCCCACAGCTAAGGAATATCTACTGAAAATCATCAAAATTAATGAAGTTTAATTTTTGTATTAGTTGAAAATCTCATTTACTTAAACTTATATTAGAATTAAAACAAATTGAAATAATGAAATATAATAATTTTTAAGAAATAGCCGGAGGATATTGAGAATTAGCTAATAAAGCCCAAAATAACATCCTTAATTCTAATTTAAATCCCAGTTTATCTTGACGCCAATTGAATTCCCTATTAAGGCTTTTTGTATCAAAAAAAGGGATTTTATTAAATATGAAATTTACTAAATTACTACATATTTTAGATTCTTGCTCTTTTAAATTTAGTAAATCAATGATTAGTAAGGCTCGTGCTGAATCTGAAATAAGGTCATTAACAGAACCATTTGATATTATTAATTTTTTTATTTCATGAATATAATTTGATTTAAATTGGTTAAAATTTGCTGCGCTTTCTAGCAGTTTTATTGATGTCAAATGGTTATAAATATCAAAAATTGGCTTAAATTCTTGTAAGTTTAAAATATTTAAATTATAAATGAGATTTTTAATCGAACCTTTATTTATACTAATTTTACGCATTTTTAACATTAATTTTAAACTTAATAATGCATATAAATTCATTTCTAATTTTTCTGGAATAAATTGATCTAAATATGATAGGAGATACCTTTCAATTTCAAGTAGATCTATTATATTTGTTTTAATAAATAAATCTAATTCTGAAAATATTGAAAGACCATAGAAAATATTTTTTGGATCCGATATGTTATCTTTTGAAGAACTAAATACTTTTTCATTAATAAAATTCTTCACTATATCTAAAATCTCATTGTCAGTAAAAGGAAATTCTAGATCCAGCATTTTAATTATAGAAATAAAATAGAATAAATTCTCTAAGTCGAAATAATCTCTATTTACCACTTTTGAATTTATCAAGCTAACTTTATCGATTTTAAAGTTATTAACAATCTCTGGACGTATTGCTTCAAAATTTCCGAGAGAATCAAGAAACGTTCCAGAAGATTCTTCTATAGTTGCTTCTTGCGCTTTTTGATAGGTTGTTTTATCGATTGATGGTATTAATAAATCTTTTTTAGGCGTCTTGAGGCTTTCTATAATATTTTCTTTCGCTTCTCTTAATTGCTTTAATATATCTGATTCTTGAATTTTTTTAGGTTTAATAGTTAAGTCTGATAGATTAATAAAATTAGTATAACTGTGTTGATTAAATAACCTTATTATTTCAGGAGATTTAAAATATTCATTTTTTATATTGTTAAGTTTTAAAGTAAAATTTGGAGGCGTTAAATCAAATAGATTTACATTCTCTAATTTTTTTATTTCAATATCAAGTAAATAGTTTATTATAATATCAAATAGTATTTTATATACATAATTTTGGAAAAAAAAATCAAAATATGATTTATAATCAACGAAAACCATACTTTCTTTATCTAATCTTTCTAAAAAATTGTTTTCAATTTTATTTATGATCTCTATTGAAACACCAATTGTATTTAAACCGGTTTTAATTGCTTTTAAAATTTTTTTTAATGTAATTTTTATGTTTTTTTCATTCTCATCCTCAATTTTCTTATTCAAATCGACTTTTTTATAATTAATAAGATCTGTTAGATAAGAATGACTTTTAAGATAATATTTTAAAATATCATCTTTCAGATTTTCAATTAAAACAGTTAAAATATCTGTAATTTCCTTCATATCTCAATAAATAAATAGTATCCTATAATAATATTTGAAAGTTATCTATCAATATTAACATTTATTCTGTTTTATAGACTAATGTATACTATATTTCCTTTATTTTTAACATTTAATTATGTTATTGCATATTTATTTTTTTTTTTGTTGATAATTTTTATTATTTGAATGATATTAATTTCATTAGATTGTCAAAGGAAAATGCTAGGCTATGCACAAAGTTCTGAAAATTAGTTGATTCCATTAAGGAGATTTGAAAAAATTTATAAAATAATAATTAACGATAAAAACCTTGAAAACTATTAAGATGAAAAAGAATGTAGGTTATTATGAAATATTCTAGTTTTAATACTTTTGCAAAGGATTATCATTTAAAGCGTAAAAAACCGTGGCGCCCACTTGAAATCTTCTTAAATCATTTGAGAAAGAAAGCTTATTCTTTTAATGGTCTAATTTTAGATTTAGGGTGTGCAAATGGTAGGAACTTTAAAATTCTGGGTGATTCGCCTAAAAAGTTGGTTGGTATTGATATCTCTCTTGAATTACTTAAAATAGCAAAAAATACTCTAAATGAATCTGAACAGTATTCTAAATCTGAAAGGAATAATATTCAACTTATTTTAGGAAATATCACTAGCCTCCCTATTAGAGAAAATACATTTCATACTGTTTTTTTAATTGCTACTATACATCATATAATGAAAAAATCTGAAAGAAAAAAAACTATTCTTCAGATATATACACTCTTAAGAAAAAATGGAAACTTGATAGCAACTGTTTGGCGAAAATGGCAAAAAAAGCTAAGGAACTATTTTATTTTTGATTGGATTAGAAGATATTTTACTTTTAATTATAAGGAACAACAAAGTAAAATTGGTTTAGAAGAATTTGGAGATAAATTTGTCCCTTGGACACTTTCAAAAGGCGAAAAGACATTTAATCGCTTTTATCACTTTTTTTCTAAAAAAGAACTGAAAAAACTCTTTAAGATTTTTAAGATTATTGAATTTAAAATAACAGGGGGTCCTACTAAAAAAGATAATTTTTTTATTTTCGCTCGTAAATCTGAAATTTAATGACATAAAATTGAATTATAAGAATTCAGTATAAATGGTTTATAATTTTCATATAGTTCTCCAATAATAGAAGTATGAAAATTAAAAAGCCTTTCTGTGATATCACAATAAAATATACAATGGATTCCTTTTTCATGATAAAACCTTTTTCTAATCATCTTATTTCGATGCCCAACCCAGAAAGTTATTTCATGACTCATTGACCAATCTCTATTTTTTTCTGTTACAACTAAACCAATTGCGTTATAAACATCTATGCTATTCTGCACTTCCTTATAATATAAAAGGTTCATTCGATCTTTTTTTTCCCAAGATATTTCCATTTTAGATTCTGGACCCCAGATCTCATCATGTTCGTTCTTAGAATTTAAAATGATAGAACCTTTGTGTTCGTCTCCTTCATATTCTGCTTCAATATACCAAACTGGCATTTTATTGATTGTAATTCCACATTCTGGTTTATTATATACGAAGTAATTATATTCCATATCCTTCCCTATTATATTCTCTTTGATTCAAGAAACAGATTTATTACTAACATGAATTTGTTATTTATAAAATTTCTCTAATCATAATTTAGACCTTATAATAATTTTTGAATAATTAAAGAGGTGAAAATAATTAAAATGGATTTTTATTTTAACAATTCCTTTCCTTCTTCAATCCATTTTTTCATTCGGTCTAATGATACTCCTTTAATTAAAGTTGAAAGTTCCTCAGGACTTTCTTTACATAGATCTTCAACAGTATTAACACCAAGCTCAATAAATTTTTTCGCTGTTGCTGCTCCTAATCCTGGTAATTCAGTTAAGGGAATTCCTTCAGCTTTAACTGGTATTTTCTCCAACTTAACAGGCTTTACTTTTTCTTTCTTTATAACTTTTGGTTTTGGTTTGGTTGGAGTTACCTTGGGTTTTTCTTTGACAACTTTTTTTGGTTTTCGTTTTACTCTTTCTTCTATTGGTTTAAATGGTGTTCTCTTCTTTTCTTTTTTTATATAGGGTTTCTTTTTTTTCTTTTCAATTTTCGGTATTTCTAAAGCCTTTAATTGCTTGATATTTTCAGGATGAGAAGATTTCCTAAAATAATCAATTTTAATGTCCATTCTTTTCAAGATTTCAATTGTTTTGCCAGCTTCTTCGATTTCCTTTAAAGAAAATCCATTACCTCGTCTTAAATAAGCGTTTTTTGCAGGACTCTTTACTATAGCTATTAAAGCAAGTTTTTTTTCCATTTTTTTCCGAATCTATTATATTTTTAATTACTTTTAAGAAGCTATGAAAATTTTTATTTTTTTCTATTTAGATTAATTTTAAAAATAATAAACATGATAAAGAATTTCTAAAATTAGATTTCTACATTTTAATTATTTCTAATTGTTCTAATTTTTTAAGAACATCATCTATTTCACTGCGTTTTTTATTTAAAATCCTTGAAATTTTTAATGAAGAATTTTTCTCTGTACATTGCAAAGCGACCTGAAAATCAAAATCAGTAATCATTCCCATAGTAAGTATTTTATCTAATACATTTTTAGCAACTAATAATTTTGGGAAGACTTCAGCAATCCGACCCCCAATTGTAAGATTTTCTATATCCACACTTAATGTTTGAAATCTGCTTTTATCTGTTGTTGCTCTAAAATTTTTTAAATCAGACTGATGTTTCTTCCAAAAACGATTAGCTATTTTGTGAATTATATCCTCAATTTTATTAACATCATCATCTGCATCTGAAATTGAGCAGAAAAGGATTCTTGATAATGGGTGATAATGAATAAAAATAGTTGAATCTTCGGATTGTAAAACTCTATCCATCTCATTGACTCTCCTTCCTTTAGACATTGCTTGCTGAATAACATCAATTGTCGTATTTACGGCATTAAAAAATCCTGTTAAAATATCATCCTGAACCTTCTTTAATTCTCTAAATGTTGATTCAAAAAGCGATATACCATTATCCCCGTCGATTAAAAAAACTTTATAAATCAAATTTTAAGAAGTTAAGATATTTTTAATTATATTAAATACATAAAAATTCACTCTTTTGAATTTACTTCCACACTTAAAAATCGAAATAATTAAAGTTAAAAATGAAAATTTTATGTCTATTATAAAATTAAATTTAAAATTTATAGGATTAAACATGAAACCTAAGAGATCATCTATTTTTTTGTATTTACTCGTTTTGATTTCAATTAATTCAATGGCTATTACTATGCTAATCCCCTCTAATACTACTATTTCATATCCCTATTTATCTTCTTACAGTGATGGTGTTTCTAATTATAATATTACACAAAGCGTAAAATATCAAGTTGTAATTAACTTCTCCTTATCTCTTTCGAAGCCTTCATCTCAAATCTATAATTTTAAGGTAGCTAGATTAAATGATCGCCAATCAAATTCCTTGATTACCCCACATTGTCCCCCATATCAAGAAAGTGAGCTTTTATATAATTCTATTATAGGATGGGACAGTATTGAAACGGGATCTTTAGATAAATTCAATAATACTTATGATATATTTAATGCCACTCTTTCTGGTCCTGAAAACATAACATTAAATCAAAAATATAATATTACGCTAAATGAAATTAAATTTTCTGATATTCAAGATGAAGATATAGGCATTTACAATCCCGGTGATGATATACATACATTATTTAATGTAACTGAAGAATATTATGAATGTGACGATCCAACTTTAATTGCACTCTCAAATAGTATTGTAGATCCTGCAGATAATCCCGTAGAAAAAGCTAGAGATATTTTTAATTGGATTGTAAATAATATTGATTATCAAGAGCAATATGAAGAAATTGGAGCCCTTGAAGCATATAATCGAAGGTATGGTGATTGTTCTGATTTTTCAGACTTAATGATAACACTCTTACGAATTCAAAGTATTCCTGCAAGGAAAGTAACAGGTTTTTTAATTACCGATAAACCATCTCATATTCCTAAACTAGGAAGTAAATATACTTTTGATATTAATTATAATGGTCTAACTCAAACGGTATCATTTAGCAATAAAATTTTAGGTCATGCATGGGTTGAATATTATGTACCCAATATAGGCTGGATTGCATGTGATCCAACTTGGGGAAAGGGATACTTTAATAAAATAGATTTTTTTAGATTTAATTTAAATATTGGAGCTTGGTTTTTCTTACCTGGAGCAACACCTCCCAAAGATTATATTTCTGAGTTTCCTATCAATCCATCTCCAGTATGTAGTGATCATACCGCTTATAATTGGCAATATTCAATTGAAATAACTGTTTTAGAAACAAATCTTATACCGTCAACTCCTTTTCCTATATTTGTAGTTATTTTTATAGTAATAGGATTAGCAGTAATTTTAATTGTTGTTATTCTTCTGGTTAGAAGAGGTGGTAAAAAGGAAGTGTTTTCTTATTAATATTATTTTAATTTTTTTTCTTTATCTTAAATATAAGTATGAATCAAATCTACAAGATTTTTAGAAAAATTAGGTAAATTCTCTTCTATTTTTTCAATTTCTAAACTTTTCTCTAAAAATAATAACAAGTATAAATTATATTTTTCAACTGTTATTTTCTTAAAGATAACTTTTTTTGATTCATCAGCTATTCCAGAAGAAACGATAAAATCTTGTTCTAATAGTTTATATTCTTTAAAATTTTTATAAAGTGATTGAAAGTGAGGTGCGCTAATTTCAAATACTTTTCCAGAAATTTCATTCTTAGAGAAACTAGATAATATGATTCCATTTTCATTTAGCAACAAAATAGCTTCGGAATTTGTTTTTTTAGCAAATTTTTTTAATTGATTCCTAAATAATTCTCGATTAGGACTTAATTGAGAAAGACCAAAAGAATATGCAGAAATAAGGCTCCAATGATCAAAGATACTTGTTTGAAAGATTTTTATAAAAAATCTGTCAGAATTCTTTTTAATCTCATCTGCAATTATTTCTAAATTTTTAAAAATTTCTTCATTTCCTTTTAAATCAGGATCAAACTTGTTTAAGCTTACGATAATCGGAGGAAATTCCTCTAATTCTATTAACGAAGTTAAAATCCTTCTAAGTAAATCAAGGGCATCATTTATCCTTTCTACATCTTGAATATCAATAAAGAAAAATAATAAATCTATATTATACAAATATACTTTACTTTGTTCAAGAAATCGTTCTCGATATTGCTTTTGTCCGCCTAAATCCCAAATTGATATCAAAGAATTTTGTTCTTCAAAAATTTTCTCCTCTGATCTCTCAACTCCTTTAGTCGGTAAAGATTTAATGATTTCAGAATATTTTCTTCTTATTCCATGTAAAAAGCTCGTCTTACCTGCTTTATCGAGTCCAGTAAGAAGAATTTTAATTTGTCTTCTTGTAGAAAAAGGATCTTTTAATTCTTTAGTGAATTCAAATAATTCTTCTTTTAAGTTATCAATAATTTTCACTTTCTCATTTAGATCTTTAGAATTTTGGATTTCAATAGCTGTTCTATCAATTATTACTCTCAGATATTTCATATTTTGATAGAAAAAGACTTTATCATCTTCATCAATTAATACCGTAATAGTAGCAGCTAACGCCTTTCCACGAGCCCCAACATCAGGAATGAGAAAAAAATAAGTTAATCCATTTAATTTTAAATCGGGGAAAGGTAATATTCCAAAATAATTAACTCCTTCTGTTCCTGTACCATCTTGATATGTTGCATCTCCCATTAATAAACTAATTGTTTTCATAGCAATTAAAAGTCCAGCACTCTCATTTAAATCCTTAGGCCAAAAAACTTTAGGGCTTGGTCCGTTTTCATCAAAAATACTTAATACAACGACTTTTATAATATCAGTTTTGAGTTCGTTTAATTCTTTTTCAATTGGGTTATCTTTTTCTGGATCAGATTTTAACTTTGGCAAATAATCCCCATTAGTTTAATTAGGAAGCTTTTAATCTATTCAAATTTGATATGAATTTTAAATTTAAGATAGTATAAAATCTTAATATACTTTAATATTTTCAAAATAATTATTATTATTAAATGCTTTTTTTACCAAAAAACTGATTGGTTTAATAAATTTAAGAATAAAACTTTAAACTTGATACACTTGAAACCTTACAAATTTGACTTAAAAATTCTTTAAGAGTAATATTATATGCTTTTAATTCATCAAAGGAAACATACTCTATTGCCCCATAATGAATATAACGATGAAATTTTCCTTGGATATCTATTCTATTGGTAAGATCAATTTCAATATCGTCACGAAAATGAACAGAATTACTATAAATATAGTTTTTATCATTAAAGAGTGATGTAACTTCTTCAGGATAATGTTTTAAGTCTAATTTAGTGAACCGTTGTATCGCATTTACGGAAACATTTTCAGTTATTATAAAATTTCTTTTACTTTTTTCACATAATTTAGAACAAAATGTATTTATTTCACTCAAAACATTTTTACTTAATTTCACAGCTTCTGAATGCTCATGAAGTTCATAATCCGTCAAAAATTTTATTGCTTCATTTAATCCAACTAAACTAAGGGATAATGCTTGATTATCCAACTTAAATAAAGACTTGTCGTTGATTTTTCCACCACAAAATGGTAAATGATTCGTAGCTATCCTTTTTTTTATTATTTCATACTTTTTAACTAAAATCTGTGAACATAAATTTATTTTCGATTTTAATAATTCCAAAAAATTATCTTCATCTCTGCTAATATATGCATATCGAGGTAAGTTCAAACTGATATTTTGAAGAAGACCAAAATTAAGATTCTTTTTTTCTAAATTCTGCCTAAGATATTTGTTTTTATTTGTACTTGAGCATAAATTTATAAAATATATTGATTTTATTTTCTGAATTTCATTCCAGAAATTCAAATATTTATTTTCAATTTCATTCATGAATGTATTATCTAATATTAACTGAAGTTTGGGAATTAAAATAGAATCATTATTATATTTTTTCTTATAAATATTTATTAGAGCAATAAATAATTTTAAGCAATCATCTTGATAATCACCATAAACTTTTTGATTTTTTATATTCGGAGCTATAGCAGGAACCTCTGAAAATGATTTGAAAATAGAATAGTAGGATGATAATAACGTTTGTTCTATTTTTTTTCCAATTAGAAGGGGTAATTGATTAATTTCATAAATAAATTTCTGGATCTCTTGGATTATCAAATCTTCAGATATATTTTGTACATACGGGGCTAAAAATGTTGTAAGAAAATTAAAACCTTGAGGTCCATAAAACTCACTTTGTATCATCCCTAACCATTTAGAGAGATGATTTAAGGCAGTTATAAGATTCTTAGCAGGTTTTTGTTTGTAATATGAATCAAAATAATCTATAGGTGGAAATCCATTCTCTAAAATCAGTCGAGGATCCCAAAATTGGCTGAACGGTCTTAAATCAAAATAATTTAATCCATTAATATGAATATCTCCAGCTAAATGAGCTTTAGATTCTTCATTGGTAAGAATTCTTAAATGAGCATATTCTTCAGATATTTGATCAGCTGCCCAATGATGGACTTTTTCGGGATTTATCTGTTCATTTAATTTATTACTCAAACCGCTTTCGAGTATTTCTTCGTAATCCATTAAAGGCATTCCAATCCGAGTATATAATTTACGTTCATTTTCAAAATGCTGTTCAGAGAGTATTGAACATACTATTTCTCTTATATGGGGACCAGAAAGAAATTTAATACCAGAACTAATTATTCGTCTTACTACTAATTCAGTAATATGTTTTGCATTACTTTCACTCATTCCTGTTTCCTTCAAGATGCTTTCATAAATCTTAGAAGGATCAAAATCAGCAATATTTCCTTCTGTTCTATATACTTTAGGTAATAAATCCATAATTATCGTGTAGTAGTATTAATACTTAAATTTGTAATATTCACACTTAATAATAAAATCTGAGAGACTTAAAAAAAAAATTATTAATACATTAAATTCAATAATTTGTCCTTAAAGAGAAGAATTAAGAACTAGTTTTTATTTTCAAAATCAAATTTTTATTTTGTCGTCTATTGTAATTGATCTTAATGAAATTTTACACATTCTAACATAATTCTTTAATTATATAAAATAATCTTTAGAATTCTTCTAGTCTCTTTGTTTTATTTTAATATCATTTATTTGTATAAAATTATGGAAATACAAACTGAATCATCATTAAAACAATTTTTTAGTGAAATATATCATATCCTAAGAGAAACCAACACAAATGTCATTGATATTTGGCTAGAAATCTCAGAAATCCATTTTTTAAAACAATTTAATAATTCTGAATTAAGGAATTTTATTGAAAATTTCAATTTCATTTCTCTTCAAAAAGGAAATTATCAATACTATATAATTATAAATAAGATCGTGTTTATTGTAGAAACTATTAACATATTACAACTTGATATAAGACAAATATCCGAAATTTTGAATTATGATGGATTTGAAGCCCTTATCAAAGAAATTCTTTCAAAAAATAATTATATCACTATTAAAAATTTTAGATTCTCTGATAATTCAAATTTTAGATATAAAACATTTCAAAAAAGGTATGAAATTGATATTATTGGAATTTATTCTAAATATATATTACTTATTGATGCAAAACAATGGAAAAACAAAAACTCCTTTAACTCGATTAATAAAGCAGCAGATTTGCAATATAATAGAGCAATTGCTTTAAAAAAAAATCCAGAAATTTTTTCGAAATTAATTCAAACATTATTGGGATCAAAGATTAAGTTATATAAACGACTTCCATTCATCTTAATCCCAATTATCGTTACTTTAGAAGATAATGATATCAAAATAAATAGCAATCAAATTCCTCTTGTTTCAATTTATGAATTAAATTCTTTTTTACACGAATTGCATAATAATTTGAAATTCTTTAGAACTCTTCAAGTTAATAAAGTAGTTATCCAAAGAAGCATAATATGAAAAATAATTTGAAGAATAATTATTTTTAAGACTTTTTATCCTCTCCTTCAAAATATTCTTTTAATTGCTTTTTTACTATATTAATAGCAAAAGAAATTATTCCACTCTTAAATTTGGGGTGGGAAAATAAAATTAAAATCATATCCTTAGTACGTGGATCTTCTTTACCTATAGGAGCAAGATCTAATACTCCCTCTGATCCACGAACAGAAATGGCTTTTAGGTGACCTGCTTCTAATCCTTCTATTATATCTCCTCCAATCATTGAAAGGTTCATACCAATTGTTGCAAATAGAGAATTAGAAATCCTTCCTGATATTGCTGATGCCAATATGGTACCATCTGTCTTTATAATAGCTGATGCTTCAATATTTAAGTCTAATGTAAGTAAACGCTTTAAAATTTCATTCATACTGGAAGGAGGAATTGCTTCTTTTGGTTCTTTTTTTTGTTCGGCTTTAACTTTTGGAATTTCCAATTTCTTTACAGATATCTTTTTTGAAAGAAAACTAAGTACTTCTGTCATATCTTTTTCTAATCTTTCTTGTTTTGATCTTGAAACATCACTTTTTTGAGCTTCTGGTGGAATGGATGTTAAAGGAATTTCTTGCTTTTTAGCTACTCCCTCAGATATCGAACTTTTAAGTTCACTTAATGCATCTTTAATAGCAACATTCGATCTAGGCGGCGGAGAGGGAAAAGCTCTAGATCCTTTATATGGTTGAGGAGTAATTTCTTGAAGAACTTCTAATTTTTTTTTTTCTTTTTCTTTTTGTCGATCATTAGAAGTTTCTAGATCGGTATCTTCAATCAAAGAATCGGGAATCTCTTGTAATTCAAGATCCATTTTTTCTTTTTGTTGCTTATCAGGAGATGGTTTAACTGGCTCTTCAATTGAACTTTTTTTTTTCTTCTTTTCTTTACCAATTTTTGAACTTCTTATTCGTGAAGTTTTAGAAGTTAACGGTAATAAAGCCCCACATTTCCTGCAAATATGAGTCGTGGCTTCATTATTAGTTGCACCACAATTACTGCATATTATCATAATTTATTTTATATTTTTGAATCGTAAATCTTTCAACTAATAAATTTAATCGGATAATTTGATTTAAAGACAAATTTTTAGTTCTTTTTGTATACAATATAAATAATAATCTATTTTTATTAATGTTGGTACTAATAAAAGAAAGGTTTAAAATTTTTAAAACCCAATTAAATTTGCTCAAATTTGCTTATTTATAAATAATTTCTCTTAATAAATTCGCAAAAGATTCAAGATCTTCCTTATGAAAAACTGGATCATCTTTAACAAGTATTAAATAGTATGGTGTTGCTTCTCTTTTTAACATTATTTGTTTAAATATAAAATTTTTCCCGAATTTCTGAATAAGCATCTTATCCTCGTATTTTTCTTCTATTACGCCTGCATATTGCATGTGATCATGAAGTGTGAGAAAATACGGACAGGAAGCCGTCAAAAGATGTTTGGTTTCATCATCTTTATAATAAGATCCAATTATTAATGAATTGTCATCAATTACAACAACACCTTCAGAATTTACTTTTTTAGCAAACTCTATGATCGTTTTTTCTATCAATTCTGATTTTGGATAAAGACTTAAGAGAATTTCAGACATAGCTGCAATGAGCGAAGAAAAATCATAAATGGATGTTTCATAATAATACAAATCTTTATAATCAGTAGCTCTTAATTTGTCTTTTAAATCTATTACAATAGCTTTCATTTCATTTTGAGCACTTCTTTTTAGAGCGGGATCATATTTATGGAGAAATACATATATTGGTGGTTTAATATCTAATTTTTTGAATTGTTCTATGACATCCTTGAAATAACTTATTGCCTCAGGAAGTCTCGGTTTGTTTTGAACATCAATAACATAAATTGCTACTTCTGTTCCCTCAAAATATTTACCGGGATTTTTTAGATAGGCTATTCGGTAAGCTAATTGCCCCCCTAAATCCCATTCTGAGATTTCTTTACCCAGAAAATCGAATATTCTTCTCTGAGCTCCTCTTGTGGGAGATAATATAGCAATTTTAGAAAATTCCCTTTGAAGTGATAAAATAATGCTTGTTTTACCTGCATCGTCGAGTCCTGTAAAGAGTAGCTTATTAGGAGTTACCTCTACTTCTGGTTCTTCTTTTTTTAAGTATTGAATAGACTGTTTGAGATC
Source organism: Promethearchaeota archaeon (assembly GCA_048940765.1). Taxonomy (GTDB): domain Archaea; phylum Asgardarchaeota; class Lokiarchaeia; order Sigyniarchaeales; family SOKP01; genus Loki-b32. The sequence goes on from JBHLOG010000002.1 coordinate 80,688, forward strand.
TTTTTCCAAATAAATTTCACCTAAAAATTGATAGAAGTAATTGATATATAAATATATTCTTATTAAGATAAAAAATTATATCATTCTTTATTTAGCTTTTGCATAACAAACAATTTTGTAAAGATGATTAGAATAAAGCATAAAATTTAAGATTGTTTATCTAAAACCCAAAGGATTATTTACCTTTTTGAGATGACAGTGTATTTAGAACTTGTTATTATAAGCCGATTCTTTCTTGTTTTTATTTTTTTTTAGTAGTTCCATTATTTTTTCGATTGCTTCTTGTGGAGTTTTGACACCATAAATCTTATCATTTCTTCGATCATCGAGTTTTTGATTAGCAATTTTTGAGGACCAGCCATCAACATTTGTCAATGCAATGATTGGCTTTTCATATATCCAAGCAAAAGAAATCTCCGATAAGGTACCTGCCTTACCTGCTATAGCTAAGCACACATCACCCGCTAACACAACAACAATATTTCTAGCTTGAGAAAAAGGACATGGAATAACCAAGTCAATATATTTATTTGCAGCTGATTTTTCTACAAATGGAATTATTCCAATGGTAAAACCTCCCTTTTCCTTTGCTCCTTTACATACAGCTTCCATAACACCCGAAAGTCCTCCACATGCTATAGCAAAATTATTTTTGGCTATCAATCTACCAATTTCAATCGTCTTTTCTTTCGTTTCTTTATCAATCTCACTAGCGCCAATTACGGAAATAACTCCATTGTAAATTTTTTTAAAATCCAAGTCCATATTAATCATCTCTAAAATCTATTCGATTCTAATAGTCTTATTAAATCAAATTTATAAAAAATTCCGAAATTTATTAAATTATAATTATTATTATTGTTTCTTAATAAAAAATACTTATAAGAAAAAAATAAAAAAAAACCACTAATATTAATCATATTTAATAAGATTGAATTTGAAGTGAACATCTAAATGAATGAATCTCAGGATAATAAAGAATCAAATAATGATTCAGAACCAATTAAAGAAATAGAAGAAAGGACTGAAAGTGCTTTTAAAGCAAAATTGAAAGATAAACTGAGTAGTAGTAAAAAAAGTTTAGGTAAATTTGCTACAAAAGTAAAACAAAAAGTAGATGAAAGTAAAGAGAAAGCAAAACTCAAATTAGAAGATAGAAAAGAGAAAAAAGAACTAGAAAAGGAGGAAAAAGCGACTAAAAAACAGGCTGAGAGAGAAGCTAAAGAGAAAGCTGAAAAAGAAGCCAAAGAAAAGGCTGAAAGAGAAGCTAAAGAAAGAGAAATGAGAAAATTGGAAGAAAAAAAAGCAAGAGAAAGAGCTGAGAGAGAAGCTAAAGAGAAAGCTGAAAAAGAAGCTAAGGAAAAAGCTGAGAGAGAAGCTAAAGAGAAAGCTGAAAAAGAAGCTAAGGAAAAAGCTGAGAGAGAAGCTAGAGAAAGAGAAATAAAAGAAGCAGATAAGAAACTAGTCCAAGTACTTGCAGAGCAAGAAGCTATGGAAAATGAAATAAAAGCAAGAAGAATCATTTGTCCAATGTGCGGAAAATTGAATAGTGGCGGTCGAACAACTTGTTCAGCTTGTTATTCACCTCTTAATTAAATTAACGATTTAATTCAAGTTCCTATATTATATTTCATAAATTTATGGAATCTAATTTTAAATTTCTTTTAAAATCTAAGTACATCAAGGGAATTCTTCCCATCATTTATTTTTAAAAGATTTTTTTCTTTTATAATTATCCCTATAATTTGAGCATTTAATCCGTATTTAGTAAATATATCTAATACTTTTTTACAATTTTTTTCAGGGACTGTTAAAATATAAGATGTAGTCAAATACATTTTTATATAAGTATCTAAAGAATAATCTTTTTCAATTAATCGAGGAGGAATATTAATTTGATTAATGTTAACATCCGCTCCTACTTCAGAGAATTTGATTAATTGTAATATGGTCCCAAATATCCCTCCATTAGAGATATCTTTAGAAGAATTAGCTAACTGTAATTTAGCAATCTCATTTATGGATTTTCTTTTATTCAAAACTTCTTCTGAAGTCTTAAAAGTAACAGTATCCCAATATAAATTACTTGCTTTTCCGACTTTTCCATCAGAATCTATAGCTAAAATTATATAATCATTAACTTGTGCATTTTTTGCAGAAATATAATGTTCTCTTTCAATTTCTCCAATCATAGTGGAACTTAGCTCATAATAATCCCCTCTAGGATTTGTATGTCCTCTCACGATTGGTACATTAAACTTCCTAGATCCTTCACATACACCATCTATGATTTGCTTTCCAATTTCCTCTTCTTTATACGATATAATTAAACTTGCTGCTAAAGGGAATCCACCACAGCAATAAATGTCATCAACTCCAACTAATATTGCACTAAAACCAGCTCCAAAAGGAAAATTCTCTACAAAACTAGTTTTAATTCTATCTGTAGTAATCAGAATAAAGTTTTTTTCATTTATTATCGCTGCTGAATCTTCTCCCATATCTGAGAAGATTTTTTGACTTTTAAACGAATTCTTCTCTATGAATTCGATTATTGGACTAATATCTTTTTTTTCAATAATATTTTGATTGCTAATAATAGTCTCAGCAATTTTTTTGAGAAACATCTAATTTAAATATAAAGCTATTAATAATAAAATTTGCTTACATTAATTTAAGAATTAAAAAATTAATCATATTTATTTTAAAATCATGGAAGAATTTATTGAAAATTCAATTGTAAAAGGATATGTGTTAAGCATTTATGGAGAAATGGGTCCCCAACCCATTTATATGTTCCCTAATTATGTTAGTGATAAAGAATTTAGTGAGATTAGTAAGGAACGAGAAGAAAGAAAACTTTTAACTTTAACTTATAGAGATGTAACACAGATTTCTATCAAAAATTTGAGTTTATTTATTAGTGATAAGATAATCAGTGAAGAGAAAAATCTTGAAAAGATTCAATATTTTGCAATATTACCATATCCTGATTTTAAGACAACTTCACTTACTTACTTTCATTTTGCTAGAACAAAATCATCAAATAATCCTATTCCAACAGCTTTTTCAATTTTAGTTGAGGAAAAAAGCCGAAGTTTTTTATATAATAATATAAATAGATTAAAACCGTTAATTATCGGCTTTTTTAATGAATTTGATAATTCAATAAAAGAAAGTTTTCCCCCATTTGAAAATATTGAACATTATTTTCATGACCTTTTATTAAAGCTTTTTGAAATAGAAAAAAGTCCTTCAACACCAATCACTTCACATAGAAAATTAAAGATACTCTTCTCTGGTCTTGATGATTCGGGTAAAACAAGTTTCCTCCTAAGTGTTGATAAACAATATAGTAAATTGATAGGATTAAAACCAACAACTGGTGCAAGTATCACATCTATTGAAGCGTTAGGCGCTACAATATTTTTGTGGGATTTAGGTGGTCAACGAAAATTTCGGGAAAAATATATCAGTAAAGCAGAGATTTATTTATATGAAGCCGACTTAATGTTCTATTTTATTGATATTAAAAATAAAAATAGATTTGAAGAAAGTATAGAATATCTCTTAAATATCAAGAAAATTCTGAAAGAATTTAATCAAGACACCCCGATAATATATATTTTATCAAAAGCAGATTCAGATATTATAAATTCAATTGAAATAAAAGAAAATATTGAATCCATTAAAAAACGACTAAATAAAATTAATCCCGATAGTCCTCCTGAGGCATATTTAACAAGTATTTTTCAAATGTTTACAATTTTAAGAGCCTTTTCTTCAGGAATTTCGAAATTAAGCCCAAATAGAGAAATTATAAATCATAATCTTAAAAATTTTTCATTAATAACAAAATCATATCTAACATTGTTATTGAGTATTGATGGTCTAGTATTAGCAAATTATTACAACGATCAAACAATGCAATTAATTAAGATTCCAAAATCAGAGGTCATGAATGTTTTTGAAGTCTCAGCACCTCAATTTGCGATGTTATTTAATATCTTTGCCAAATTTAAAGCATTACAAAAGGATGAAGCCATATTTAAAGTCTCTAATTCTATCGTTCTTTTTAAAAGAATTCAAATCGAAGAAAATAACATGTTTCTATTATTTTTAATAGATGATGAGAATAAAAAAGATATGATTAATAATGAATTATCATCTTTCTTACATTATACAAAAGATTTGCTTTTAAGGTATATAGCTTAGAAAATTACATTTAAAGGTGTTTGTTCAAATATTTCTTTTCTTAATACTCTTTTTCTGTAGTAGGAGTTAACTCCAGAAATTAGTGCAATAGAGGGTATCAGGCATTTTGCAAATTTTAGTGGGCCAAATAAAATGAAATCACTTGGTGCAGAAGCACAATAAGTCATAATTGAAGCAATAGCTCCGCAACGAGAATCTTCTCCATACCTTTTTACAAAATTCCATGCATAAATTGCATTAGCAGGAGCAAATCCAGTTGGTAATCCTAATTCATTCTTCACCAATCTTACAGTTTCAAAATTAATAGCAATCGAGGGTAAATCCAAAACAGCAGTATCAACAATTTTATTATCAATAGCTGCTTTTTCAGCTCTTGGAATCAGTGTATCTTTTAAAAATTTAACTTTTTGTTTTGGAAATATATATCTGTTTCCAAATGTTAGTAAAACAGCATTTTTTACTCCAATTTCTTTTAATGTTTCTAAATTTTCATCATTCGTATTCTCATCAATGCTATTTAAAATAGCCCTATCTAATAATCCAATTTCACCTAATCCTTTCATAGCGGGTATACGAGAAGAATCATTTAATCCATCAACTAGAAAAGGAAATTCTACATTATTAGCAATAAATTCACATTCTTTAATTAATGCTTCAGGATATGCTCCAACAACATCAATAATCCCTTGTAATTTTGTCTCATCAATAAGAGAAGAAAATTCATTTAATTCTTGTTCAACAATATTCTTATCAATTTTACCTGTTTTCTCATCGAGTAAAGCTGAATGTTTTGCATAAAAAACAGTTCCAATCATTACAATTGGATTTTCTCCAGGTTGACCACCTAATCTAACATTACCAATTTGTAATATTTTTTGCTCGGTTTCAAAATTTAACATATTTTATCAATTCTAATTTTTTAATATATTTATATAGTATAAAAATGATATTTCTATTCTATTTTTTTTTTCATGCTTTTAGAAAGATCCTTAGAAAAAGGTTTATCCATCATGAGTAATTCTATAAAATTTGATATCTTCTTATTTGGGATAATAACATAATTTTCTTCGATAGAATATCCAAAATTTTCTGCCCATTTAGTAATTTTAGTAAAAAAATTTCTTTTATCCATTCTTAATACTTTTCGCATCAATTTTAATTCTACTTTATTGGACGATTCGACACTTATTTTGATTTTCTCCTTTCTCTTTTTTTTAATTGGCTCACTAACAAGTGTTCCGACATATATAATACTTATAATGAATTCTGGGATATATTTGTGCATTAAGAGAACTATTATTGCTGCGATAAAAGAACTCGCTGCGCTTATTGAGAAGTGTATATCTTCCCAAACATAACCTATATAATACAAATCAATTTGAATTATCATTCTAATAATATTTACAACATAAAATATAACTGATGATATTATTAGTGCTTTTGTCTTCCTCCAAATAATATCTTCTTTAGCACTTCGATCTTGACTATGAGGAGTAAAAATGATAATACCTGCAAAAATACATATTGCTTGAATTCCAGTGCAAAATGTTTCAAAGTATATTGGATTTTTTCCTGGAATACTAAATCTCCAAAAATATTTACCACTTGGTGCAAATTCAGCTTCAGCACCCATATTAAAGAATAAATTCAAGAAATAGACTGTTTGTTTTACAACAATCTCATGTAACCAGAATTGTGCTTCCCAATCAAAAAATAGATAAATAAGGTAAGCAGAGATCGGTGCCAAAATAGCTAATAAAAGGATAGATCTTAAAGAAAAAACATACTTTATTTCATTATATTCAATAATGGGTTTTTTTATCTTACTTATTTTCTTAATTATCTGCATTATTATTCATCTCATTTTCATTTGTATGCCTTGTATAGTAATGAAACCTATCCAATATGATATAAATAAGAATTATTAATAATGGAATCATTACAAATCCTAAATTGTAATAACTCTCTGATTGTAGTAATGGAATCGTTAGCCCAATAACAAAAGCAAATAATAAATTTATAGTAAGCATAATCCAAATATATAATTTTTTTAAGGTGATTCGCTTCATAATAACACTAGTTATAATTTTAGTATAAAAGTGCAAATTAAACTTGATTAAAATTGTTTATTACAGAGATTAAAAAATATTTTTCTTTAATTTAATCTTTTATAATATTATATTTTGTGTTTAATAGGGAAATTTTATTGTATTTTTTCTAAATTATTGACACATTTTAAATATTAAAACTCAAATTTAATGTAAAAGCGCTTTTTGATTATCAATTTTTAAGTAGAAATGGAAAAGTAGAATTAAATAGAATGCGACCTTAATAATTTAAGGAAAAGCTTTAACTAACGAAAAAATTGGAGTCCATTAATGGATCTTGATATAAAATTAAAAGATGAAATTAGAAGTTTAACATATACTATTGAGAATATTGTCGCAAAAGCTTCTTTGAATATTGAAGGAAATCTTGATTTAAATAATATACATGTAAAATTAAAAGATACGGAATATAATTCAGAACGTTTTCCAGGGCTTTTTATAAGATTTAAGCTTCCAAAATGCGTATTTATCATTTTTAGAAATAGTAAAATTATAATGACTGGATTAAAATCATTTGAGCATGTGAATTTAAGTTTAATGAGATTATCTATGCAATTACATGAAAAATGTGGAATTTATGTAGATACAAGTTTAATAACTCCAGAAATAGTAAATATAGTTATAACCGCAGATTTTTTCAAGAAAATTAATTTAGATTTAGCTGCAATTGTACTTGAAAATACAATTTATGAGCCAGAAGTATTTCCTGGATTAACTTTTAAATTAAATAATCCAATAAAGTCTGTTTTTCTAATATTTGGTAATGGTAAAATAGTACTTACTGGAATCAGAGAAGAGAAATTAATAGAACCAGCACTAAAAACTCTTGGTTGGTTACTAAATAATAATGACTTATTTATAATATCTTAAAAATTTCATCTTAATTTATTTTTAACAAAAATAAAATTTTTTTTCTAGGTTATATTCTTCTTTCTCATACCAATCAAATATAATAATATATAAAATACTTTAAATAAAGAGAACTTTATCATGCCAGAAGATAATGAAGAAAATCAAAATTCTAATGTTCAAGATATCGAAAAAGAAGAAAAAGAAACATCAGAAGAAAAATCAAAGGCAAAATTTTCATTTAAGTGTACTCGCTGTGACGATTGTTGTGCTAAAAGAGGTCCTATCCCCATAACTTTCTGGGATTTAGAGATGTGGGCAAGAAACGGTGTTATAGCTAATTTTATGCCTTATTTGGATATTTATAATAAACCTGATGGAGGTGTTGATCTCATCTTAAAACCATTAGCACCGCCTAAAGAAAAAGAAGAAGGAGAAGAAAATACCGTGAAAGATCCTTTTGCGACTGTTCCCATCGAAGAATTACTTAATGTAAAATGCCCAGTCTATAATAAAGATGATAAAAAATGTTTAGTATATGATAATCGTCCATTGAGTTGTCGTACATATCCTTTAGAATTCGACGGAAAGAATTTTATCGTAGTTGATGCGGATTGTCCAGGTATAGGTGAAGAAGGAATGACAAAAGAAGAATTGAAAGAAATGCGAGAAACTGCAAAGACGATGCACTATGAACTAACTCGAATGAGAATTGCTTTACCTGTATTAAATCAAATGATTTCTCAGAAAATTATGATGGATTTAATGAGGCAAAACGTGGAAGCTATGAGTAAAATGAGTGAAGAAGATCGCCAAAAATTAGATGAGATTTTCAAGAAAAGTCGTGTTGAAGATTAAAGTTGAATTTCTTTTCTTTTTTAATTTATATTATTTAATTTTTTAAATAGATGTTAAAAATGAAAGAATTGAAAATAAAAAATTCAAAAATTAAATTAGTTCAAGGAGACATAACTGAACTAAGCACAGATGCTATTGTAAATGCAGCTAACGCCCAACTCATATTAGGGGGGGGAGTTGCTGGTGCCATAAGAAATAAGGGAGGCCCTTCAATTCAAAAAGAATGTGATAAAATAGGAGGAACTTTTGTAGGGGGAGCAGTTATTACAACTGGGGGTAATTTGAAAGCTAAATATGTTATTCATGCAGTAGGACCAAGAATGGGAGAAGAAAATGAAGAAGAAAAATTAAAAAATGCTACCCTTAATAGTCTTAAATTGATGGATAAGAATAATTTAAAAACTATTGCGTTCCCTGCCATCTCAACAGGTATTTTTGGATATCCTATTGATAAATGTGCTAGGACTATGATTTCAACAGTAAAGGAGTATATGCAGACTAACACCCAAATTTCAGAAGTTATTTTTTGCCTTTATACGCCTTCAGATTATGCGGTTTTTGAAAAAGAGTTAAAATAACTTCTTTATTGACGTTACTTTTTTTATTAACGTTTAATTTATAATCAGAAGAATAATAATTATTATTTAGAGAAATTCTCGATACAATTTACGTTTACGCGTTTCTCTTTAAAATGATTGAATATAGATATATTAAATTCTTCGAAGATCTAAGAGTTAATGATATAGCTCTCGTTGGTGGTAAGAACGCATCCCTAGGAGAACTATTAAGTTTTGGAATAGCAGTTCCTCTTGGTTTTGCTGTTACCTCTGATGCATTTGATTATATTTTAGATACAAATTACTTTACCATTAAAGAGAAAGAAATATCATTAAGAGAATTAATAGCTCAAGATATTAAAAGAATATCCAATGAGCTAAAATCAGAGGATATTAAAGCTGTAGAGAAAGTTGATAAAATCTGTGCAAATATCCGCTATATTATTGAACAAGCAAAAATTCCAGATTCTCTTGCTGATGAGATAATAGAAGCTTATAATAAGTTATTAAAAAAAATTGGTGAAGAAACCACATTTGCAGTTAGAAGCTCTGCTACGGCAGAAGATCTACCTGATGCGTCATTTGCGGGACAACAAGATACTCACCTAAATATAGCGGGAGAAAAGCAAATATTAGAATATATCTTAAAAGACATGGCATCAGTGTTTACAACACGAGCAACGATGTATAGAGAAAGAGCAGGTTTTGATCATTTTGCTGTAAAGCTTAGTGTAGGAGTACAAGAAATGGCAGGTGGGCTTGGAGGTGTTAAAGCTTCTGGTGTTATGTTTACAGAAGATCCTGATAGTGGAAATTCAAATGTTGTAACTATTAGAGGTACGTGGGGACTTGGAGAACTAATTGTCCAAGGGGTCGAAAAAGGAGATGAATTTCTTGTATTTAAGCATGATCCAAGAGGACTTAGGATTATCCGTCGTGAATTAGTTAAAAAAGAGAAGATGATGGTGTTTTCAAAAGGTACTGGAAAAATTGGTACTGAAGTTATTCCTATACCTGAAGATAACAAAATGAAATATTGTTTAACTGATGAGGAGGTTATAACCTTAGCTAATTATGCTCAAAAAATTCGCGAACATTATGGGCGAAGAATGGATATTGAGTGGGCTGTAAGTAATAATGGAAAAGTATATATCGTACAAGCTCGTCCTGAAACAGTGCATAGTATTAAGGGTGATGTGGAAGAAATATTTTATCTTCTTGAAGATCCTAATAGTTTAATTAAAGATGGTATATTAATTGAAAATTCAGGTATAGCTATTGGACGACGAATTGGATATGGAAAAATTAAAATTATAGAAACTATAAATGATGCTCACTTACTTAGAGAAGGAGATATTCTAATAACTGAAGAGACTAATCCAGATTGGACTTCTTATATGCAAAACTTGGGTGGTGTGATTACAGAAAGAGGAGGTCCTACTTGTCATGCAGCTATTGTATCTAGGGAATTAAACATAGCGTCTATTGTTGGTGCTGATAACATTGTTCAAACAATGAAAGAAAAGCAACGTGATGGTACTGAATATGTTACTATTGATTGTAGTGAAGGTCAACCAAGAATATGGCTTAAAGATGTAGAGTATGATTTTGATACTATTGAATTCGCCAAATTACCGACTACAAGAACAAAAGTATTAGTCAATTTAGGAATTCCAAAAGGAGCTTTATCTTCAGGAAAATATCCCGATGGGACAGGTCTAGCAAGATTAGAGTTTATTATAAATGATGAGATCCAGATTCATCCTAATGCCCTAATTGATTTTGAAGCTTTAATTATGAGATACGATATTTTATTAGAACAACGGAAAAGAATAGAAAACATCAAAAAAAGTGATCTTTATCACAAAGATCCATTTAGCCAACAAATTTTAAAATTAAAAAAAACTCTTGACAAGATTAGAGCTTTAACTATAGGATATGGCGATAAAGAAAAATTCTATATTGAAAAATTAGCAGAAGGGATTGCTACTATTGCAGCTGGAGTATGGAAAGAATTACATGATGGGACTATTGCCGAGTGTGTGGTAAGATTATCAGATTTTAAGACAAATGAATATGCCAATTTAATTGGTGGATGGATTTATGAAGAGGAAGAACATAATCCAATGATGGGATTTAGGGGTGCTTCTCGATATGTTTCTAATGATTTTCAAAATGCTTTTATGTTAGAGTTAAGGGCAATTAAGAGAGCTCGTGAATGGGGACTAAAAAATATTGTCCCAATGGTTCCTTTCTGTCGCTCTCCAGAAGAAGGGAGTGAAATTATAAAAATTATGGAAAGTGAAGGACTAATCCGAGGAGAAGATGATTTAAAAGTTTATGTAATGGCGGAAATACCTTCCAATATCATTTGTGCTGATACATTTTGTAAATATTTTGATGGATTTTCTATAGGATCGAATGACCTGACTCAATTAACTTTTGGAGTTGACAGAGATGAGGCAAGATTAATTCCAATCGCAAAAGAATATGCTTATACAACTAATAGTGAAGCAATAAGAAGGTCTGTCAGTCACTTAATAAAAACAGCACATGATTTTAGCAAAAAAGTTGGGATCTGTGGTCAAGCACCAAGTGATGACCCCGATTTTCTAAGATTCTTAGTACGAGAAGAAATTGACTCCATTTCCTTAAATTTTGACACATTTGCAAGCGGAAGAATTAACACTTGGAGGACAGAAATAATTGAAACAAAATTAGATGATGAAAGTAAAGCCCAATCTTATGATTTTCTAAATGAATGTGATAATTTATTAGAGAAAATACGAATACCCCGTGGTAAGCTTCGAAATATGGTAAGAAAACAAGGAAAAATAGTAAATCAAAAATTATTAATTTCTACTGAAAATTATAATCAAATTTTTGATACAATCCAACAAATATCTTATGATTTTGTAAAAGAAATTGATCAAGGAAAAACTGGACAATTCAAAGATTTTTTCCTTAACTATCAAAATAGAATTGAAGAGATCGGAGAAAAAATTCCAAAGCTTAAACAAGAAATTCGGGAATTTGGGATATATTAATAGTTTTCTTAAAATCAAAAAAATTAAATTTTAAAAATTATTTTACTTTTTATACTTTTTATTTATACAAAACATTTCCTAGTGATATTTTCAATGCCAAGGGCAATAACTGATGAAGAAAAAAAAGCTTTTGAAAATGTTGAATATCTATTAAATGGAATGATAAATGACCGTAGTGTGCCTAGAAATATAAAAAGAATTGCTCAAAGAGGCATTAATGAATTAAATAGGGACGATGAAACTCCAGGTGTCCTTGCCAGCAATGTAATGTATATGGTGGAAGACGTGGCGCAAGATCCAAATGTGCCGTTTCATTCTCGCACGACTATTTATAGAATTATCTCTATACTTGAAAAAGTAAAAGATTAACAAATATTCAATAACTACCTCGTAGTTTTATCACTCAAAATTCTTAAAAAAAATATTGTTTAAAATCCAAGTTGCTTTATTTAGATTAATTCATGTATCAAGGGAAGGTTGTCTAGTTTGGTATGATACTTGGTCCGGGACCAAGATTTTGCTTACATACGAGGCAAACTGGTAATGGTCGGGGGTTCAAATCCCCCCTTTCCCATTAAAGCTATTATTTATTAAAATAAATAAATATATAATAACTTAAAAAAAATATAATTTTTCTTTCAATGAAAAAAGTATAAGTGGGGTAAAATTCAATCATGGCATTAGATGAATATGGATGGATTGATGGAATCACTGCTGCAGGTGTAGTAATTTTTGGTATAATCTTTGGGTTATTCTTTATTTACAATTCAAGAAAAACAAAAGCAAAACTACTTACATATCTAGGATTAGCTAATATCCTTGCAGGTCTTATGTTTTTGGGGGTATTTACAGATTTTCTATTTGTGATAATTCTTCAGGAGAATATTACAAATGATGGGATTGTTGGTATTTTATCTTATATATGGTTTGCTCCAGTAATTATAACCTCAATGTATATTGGTGCTGAACTATTGGCACCCAAAATAAAAAAATACATTGTTATTATTTTCTTGATCTTAACTCTATTTTTTGAAATAGTCATATTTATGGATCCTTTAGGCTCTTTTAATTTTGATCCGTTACCACCAACACCACCTAGTAAAAATCTAATCGATTACAACGTTAATTTAATGACTCTTGCTGGAATATTGATGGGAATCATGTTAATAACGGTTTTAATATTTCTTGGTCTTGGCTTTTTATATAAAGGTTTTCAATCATCAGGAGTTATACGCAAGAATTTCTTTTTCTTATCTATAGGTTCGATTTGTTTTTGCATATTTGGATTGTTAGAAGGATTAACTGTTCCGGGAATAATGGTAATTTTAGTTAGAATTGGATATTTAAGTAGCTTTTGGTTTATGTATTTTGGATTAAAATAAAAATTTATTAACTCTTTTTTTTAATAGAAACAATATTTAAGATAAAAAAATTATATTATTAGATAAAATCGAAAATTTTACTGTTTATGTTACTTTTTCAATGGTGATTTCTATAGAGCAATTAATCGTAGGGATTATATACGTAGAAATGAGTGATGAACTTGGACCAAATCCGGTAGCGTGGCTTCCTTCTAAATTTACGCAAATGGATCTGCTTCATATTAGTATAAAAACTTTAACTGTTTTAACAGGAGAACAGGGACTCATCCCAGAATCTTTAGTTATACTCCCTTTTCCTTCCATGAATTTAAAAGGACTTATTAAATATCTTAAATGGCATGAGCCTTCAAGAAGAGGAGAAATTGGTCAATCTGCTATTGTATTATTATTCGAAGAAGCATATGATGTAATATTTTATAAATATATGAATGAATTAACAATTCCTTTTAATAACCTAACAAAGGAAGTTATACAGTTAGAGAAATCAAAAGCATCAAGAGAAGGTTTTATAGATGTACTGGAACATCTTAATTTCAATGTATCAACTCTTTTAGAAGAATTAAAACAACATGAATTTCAACAACAAGAAATCGAGGAATTCCCCGAAGCTAAAAAAGATCGGAGTTTACTTGATTACCAATTTAAAATAATCATAGTTGGAGATCCAAATGTTGGTAAAACTTCATTAATATTAAGATATACTAATAATGCATTTAAAAGAAATTACGTACCCACCTTAGGAGTAATGGTCAGTGATAAGATATTCAAAATAGAAGATAAAGTAATTCAGCTTACACTTTGGGACATAGGTGGACAACAAAAGTTTGAAACGATGAGAAATCAATTCTATCGAGGTTCGGATGCAGTTTTCTTAGTATATGATATGACAAGAACTGAGACTTTTAATACTATCCCAAAATGGTACTCAGATGTAATCAATCAACTAAAAGATCGAT
>JBHLOG010000041.1:0-28179 GCA_048940765.1 Promethearchaeota archaeon
GAGGTGTGGGATTAAAAAATGGCAGTTTATCAAAAAAATGGAAATTTTATAGATTATTGCCATAAAATACGAGAATTATGCCGAAATGAATTAGATCCAAAAGCATTTAGTAATAAGTTAATTCAGGTCCTCAAAAATATTAATGAATATAAAGAAAAGGCGAAATTAAAATTCTCCTTATATATTATTGAAAAATCTAATGACTATTAAAAATTAAGCAATTAATAGTAGTTGAAAAATTCTTTTAACGTTAATATTAGATGTAATAAGAAATAGTTAAAACTTCTCTTCTAATAGATGTTAGTATCTGCGTTCTATATTAAAGTAATAAATACTATATAATTATTTTATTAATTTGGAATTAAAATTTAATTTTAAAGCCGGGATCTACTCATTTAGATCAAATCAGAAATCGCCTCTGTATTATATGATCAACTACTTCATTAAGAAATTTTTTATAAAACAATGATATTAATTAAATAATAAATCTTGATTAAAAAAAATAAAAAATATTCTTAATATAAAATCAAAAGAGGGAGCAAAATGGGAGATAGCGATAAATTAGCTATAGACGATATACTTAATTATGTCAAAGAAGCTGATGAAAAATTAAATAAATTTGCGTTGATTCTTGAGAAATTTGGTCTGGATTTGATAACTAAAATGGGACAAACAAATTTAAAAATTAATATGCTAACGGATAAAATTGCTGAACTAAGTAAAGCAACGCTAGATATTAAGGCATTAGCGCCTCAACTAAATAATGTAATTGAAAACCAAAAAATCTTAGAAGAAGAACTTGATTTAATCAGAACGCTAATACAAAGATCAGATATTTCATTTCATTCAAAAGAAGTTGAAAGTGAAACTATCGCAAGAAACATAGCTGCTACTGATAAAAAGCAATCAATAATAGATCAATTTAATTCATTGGAAAATTATATTGAAGAAAATGACGATCTGGCACTAGTAATTGAAACCTTAGAAAATATAAAAGAAGATATATTTGTCTTTACAGGAGGTCATAGAATTCTCTATGAAATCGGACAATTCATTAACAAATTAAATGGTTTGGAAACCCTCTCTGATGAGATAAGAGATATATTTAAGGAAAAAATTACTTTTTGGATTAATAAGCTCTCTGTAAAAGGTTAGTATTGATTTAAAAATAAAAAGTTGATTAACGATTCTCATTAATAGAGAAAAATTTCAACTTAAATTTAGTTGTTTTTAATCGAAAAATAATTAAAAATATGATAATTTAAGCAATCATAAATGTAAAAATGATTAATATGAATGAAGATGGATTAGATATATATAGAAAATTGCAGCAACATCTTGATAAGATGCCTGTAGGTTATCCTGCTACAGAATCAGGTATAGAAATTAAAATTCTAAAACATCTTTTCACTCCAGAACAAGCTCAAATAGCCTTGAGTTTAAAATTCATGGCAGATTCTCTCAAAAAAATCTATAAGAGAGTGAAAAAGAGAGGTATCTCAATAGAAGAATTGGAAGAAAAACTTGATGAGATGTATTTCAATGGGTTAATTAATCGAGGGATTTCTAAGGAAGGAGATAGAGATGTAAAATATTATGCTAGTGCTCCTTGGATAGTTGGAATGTTCGAGTACCAATTGAATCGATTAACTCCTGAATTTTACAAGACCGCCCATAGTTATTTAAAAAATACATTTTTTAATGAAGAATATAATAGTTCAGGTATTCCTCAATTGCGTGTTATCCCTATAGAACAAACTGTAAATTTTGAACAAACCATCGCTAATTACGACGATATCGAAAATGTTATTGATATTATTGGAGACCCTATTGCTGTAATGGAATGTATCTGTAGGAAAGGTTCAGAAATGATTGGAAAGCCATGTAAAAAGACAAAATTACTTGAATCTTGCCTAACATTTCGTACAGCAGCTAAAAGTAACATAGAAAAAGGTCTTGCTAGAGAAATTACAAAAAAAGAAGCATTAGAAATTCTCGCAAAAGCTAAAAAAGATGGTTTAGTTCTTCAACCTACAAATTCTCAACGACCAATGAGCATCTGCACTTGTTGTGGATGTTGCTGTGGAGTACTTACAAGTCAAAAGCAACTGCCTGAGTTAACTCAATTTTTCGCTACTAATTATTATGCGGAAGTTGACTCTGATTTATGTATAGGGTGCGGAACTTGCGAAGAACGCTGTAATGTGGATGCTATAATCGTTGAAGATGATATATCTCAAATAGATCTAACAAGGTGTATAGGGTGTGGAGTCTGTGTACCAACTTGTCCTGAAGAAGCAATTAGTTTAAAGAAAAAAGATGAAGAGATAATTCCACCAAAAAATACTCTTGGTACTTTTTTAGCGATAATGGATAAAAAAGCCGAATTAGCCCAAATGAAAACTAAAGAGTGAATCCCTTGAAGACAAGGGAAATGTTGAAATGAATTTCAATCTAGTAGATAGAAATAAAAATAAGTAATTATTTTTTCGTATGCTTAATCTCTAAATTTTCAGATTAATTAATTGAATAAAAAATGAAAACTCTTAAAGATTCTATCGAAATTAATGTCCCACCTGAAATTATTTGGGACTGGCTCTTAAGTTTCGCAGAAAATTATTGTGAATGGCATTCTTCACACTTAAAAGCTTATTGGGAAAAAGGTGAACCAAATAAGGTTGGTTCAATCATGTATTCTGAAGAAAATGTCAAAGGAGAATTAATAAAAATGCGATCAAGATTGACAGAAGTTATTCCAAATAAGTTATTTAAATTTAAAACCGTTGGTTCTTTAAAATTCCTTCTGATAGGTGGTGCATTTGAGATTGAACCCTCCAAAAATGGTAGCTTTTTCATAGCAACTTTAGATTTCCGGATGGGTAAACTTCTTTCGAAAATTGCCAAGAAAACAGTACGAAAAATTATTGAGCACATGATTGAAGAAGGGCAAAATTTGAAATTAATTTTAGAAAAAAATGTTTAGAATTATCATATATATTATTTAAAGTTTAGAAGTGAAAAATTTGCATAAAGAAGAAGAAAATCTTGAATTGAATAAAGGATATTACTTAAAAAGTAAAAAGAAAATCTTTAAACAGTTTGATAATTTAGTTGAAATTGCAAAAGAGATCATTTCATCTAATTATGACTCAGTAGTTATTGAAGATATTACAAAACAAGTTTATAACGAGCTGAAAAACCTTCTATCGACCCTTCCATATGTTGGTGGCGACAAATCTCCTTATACTCCATTGATGATCCAATCAGCAGAAACAATAGCATTTTATAAAGCTTGTAAGTCTCTCGGTTTATCTGAACGAGAAATGGGACAATTAATTTATCAAATTGCTGAGAAATATACTGAATCTATCCCATCACTTAAAAAATGGTTATATCGAAAAGCTATTTTCTCCAAAAAAATGAAGAAGTATTGGAGAAGTTGGTTAACAGAGAGTCAAAAGAACTTATATCCTGAAAATTGGGTTGGAGATTTTGTAGATGGTGATGGTAAATCATTTAGTTATGGTTTTAACTTTACTGAATGTGGATTTCTGAAACTTGCAGATAAAGAAAATACGAGAAGTATTGCTCGTTTTGTCTGTTTATGTGATTATGCAAGGATGCGAGTGCTTAGTATAGGATTTAAAAGAACTAAAACGCTAGCATCAGGAGCAGAGATGTGTGACTTTCGATTTATTAAGCACTATCAGACACCAAAAGGTTGGCCTCCTGAAGATCTTGAAGAATATAAAGCTCTAGACAAAAAGTAATAATAACAATGATTTAATACAGGAATAAGGTTAGAGAGAATTTAGGAGAAGTTATAATATAGAGAAAATGAATAAAAACAATGGATAATGTCTTCTCTCTAATCTCTCTGTTAAAAAGGGGATTTAGTGATCAAAGCTGTTACAGCATTTTTCAATATTACCTATATAAAGACCACAATTTTTGAATTTGAATTAAAATTAAATTATGGTTTCACTAATATTTGCCTTCTGTCATATTCGTCTGGTTCTCCACCATCCTCAAGGTATTCGGCGAATTTTTTTATTTCTTTCAAAAGAATTTCAAGGGCTCTCGCTTGTATTTTTTCATGAGTTATAATTTTAAAATCTTCCCAGTATGATAATTTTGTTATGTCACCTTTTTCACTTAAAACATAACCATATCCGTTGAAATCAGGATGGTCTACCTCTGCTGTTAAGTTTTTATTTTCTACTAACTCCGTCAATTTATATGTAAAATCTCCAACAGTTGATTTCACGGAGCCTTTCTGTGGTTCAGTTTCCTTTATTTCTTTTACTGTAATATTCCATTTAGGAATAAGCGTCAGATCCGTTAAAACCTTCCAAACATTATTGGACGGTGCATTGATTTCAATACTTCTTTCAATCTTTGGCATAAAATCACCTCCAAAATATATGAACTATCTTAAGTAAGATTATTTTATATACATTTGTGTCTATGAACTAAATTAAATTCTTGAAGCAAGAGTTACAGTAATGATAAAAAGCAAAATGTGAAAAAATTTAATTATTATTCCTCTTGTTTTGAACGTAAGGTAAGTTCAGCAATTTTCTGAAAAATCAGTGAAACTTTTTCCCCCATTATTGCAGAGGTTTCAAAAAAAGGAGCATTTAATTTTTCACTTAAATGTTCTGCCATAGGCAAAATTATTTTTCTCTCGTCTTTTAAATCTATTTTATTGCCAACCAAAATCCGTGGAATTCCTGAAAGTCCATATTTGATAGCAGTTGAATACCAATTATTTATATTACTGAACGAACTAGATCTGGTGATATCATAAACTAATATCATCCCATCAGCTCCGTTAAAATAAGGTCGATGTAACATGTAAAACTGCGGCTGTCCAGCAATGTCCCAAACCATCAAATTGATTGTGGTGTCCTTACCCATATCATCCTTTATTGTGACTGGTTCCTTTGTAATATTTACTCCAACGGTGGGGATGTATTCGTATTCGAATTTATCGCCACAGAAGTTTGTCAAAAGACTAGTTTTACCGACAGCAGGGTCTCCAATAACTATGATTTTAAAGATCATCTCAGTTCGTTCATGGAACACCAATTTACCTTCATCTTTCTCCTTAGACATATTCTTTCCTAATTTTCGTTTTGAAATTTTTCAATTTTTAATTAATTAATAAATGAAATTCGAATATAAAAATTTTAATCATTAATCTTGAAGTTTTATTTGTTTTTTTATTTCAAATTTTGAGGTTTTATTTTTTTCACGAGAGATAAAATATATCTGATTTAATAGAAAATCAATGTTCCTCCAATTGCATTGTAGACGTTTTAATATTTCTAATAGTTTATCTTTACCTTGAATTTGACCAATACTTAAATGTGGTCTAAATCCATGTTTATACCTATTTGCATCATTACATTCAGGCACTATTTCGAGAATTTTTGATTGCAAATTGATAATTAATTCAATAGGTTCTGGATTTAGCCATAATGTATATCTTTGTTTTCCATGGTTGAAATAATTAAATTGGTTTAATTGAATTTCAAAAGGTCTAATTATTTTACACTTT
Organism: Promethearchaeota archaeon; assembly: GCA_048940765.1. Lineage (GTDB taxonomy): Archaea > Asgardarchaeota > Lokiarchaeia > Sigyniarchaeales > SOKP01 > Loki-b32. The sequence goes on from JBHLOG010000041.1 coordinate 5,564, forward strand.
TCTGAAAACTCCTTTACAAGTGTGGAATATTCATTTTCAGGTCTAAAAGGATAGAGTAGAGTTATGTGTGGCATCCATCTATTAATTTGACGATCATATAATTTGCGAATCTCTTGAATTGGGTCCCATTTATCTTGTGGAGGGATAATTACAACAGCGGAAGTATATACTTTACTCATAAAGAAATCTAAATAAAAGTGTTATTAATGAAAGAATGTTTGTTAAACATTTTAAATTTGTTCCGATTGAATATGAAGTTTAATAATTCAAAGTGTAGTAATATTTTACTCAGTTGATTTACATATTTCCAACTAACTGTAATATTTTCCTTATTTAAAACTATAAAATTAAACTTTTTATGTCAGAATATTTTAATTGTTAATGAAAGAATGAAAATAAAGAATCGTCATTTTATTAAAAAGACCGAATTAAAACCATTAAAAGATGAAATTCTAAAACAATATGATCAAAGATTTATTGATCAAATATTTCCGAAAAAATCTAATGTAGAACTTATCCAGACTGAATCTGGAGATATCTTATATGCTGTTAATAATGAATTGAAAATTTGGAAATCTAAAAATGGATACATTCCTGTATTAACTCTGCTATTGAATAAGAAAGTTGACTTAAAAACGATTGTAGTTGATTTTGGGGCAGTTCGTTTTGTCGCGAATGGTGCAGACGTGATGCGACCAGGGATAACTAAAATAGATCCCTCAATCAAGAAGGGGGATATTGTTCAAATTATAGAAGAAACCCAAAATAGAGCTTTAGCTGTTGGGAAAGCAATGTTTGATGCTCCGGAAATGAAAAAAAAAAGCGCTGGAAAAGTGGTTAAGAATCTTCACACAATTCAAGATTCAATTTGGGAATTTGAAAAAGAATTCAGATAAATTCAGCTTTCAAAATTGATTCAAGTAGAGTTTTTTCTGATTCTGCTAATTCATCAATTGAATAGCTTTCTACATCATAATTGTCCATTAGAGAGCCACATTCTTTAAATTGGCATAAATTAATTATAATATTCAAGCCTTCTTCAATAAGCGATTTATTTTCATGGTCATCTGAAGCCTGCATTAGTTTGATGATTGAATTGTACTTCCATAATTCATCTTCATAAAATTTATTGTCTAAATGAAGGAAATCTTCAAAAATTTCATGAAAAAACTCTACTTCAGACATCAATTTTAGCCTATACCACCTCAACCCTTACGTGCTGAAAAATACGTAGTTCTCCCTTGCAGGTGCAATTATATATTTATACATTAATATATTTCAATTCAATTGTTTTAGAAGTATTCCGTTCTGATAATACACACATCCTAATTTTTGTGATTAAATATACGAAACCAATATTTTTATAATCCATTTATTGTCGAAATCAGTAATTTTCATAAAATTTGTTATCATATCTAGAAATTTTTTTTACTTTTTTGTACTCTTTTCTATTCTAGTAATCAATATTGACTTGAAATAATAAGAATTATTGGAAAGATTACTAATTTAAAAGCTCATAATATCTACATATCTACATTAACATATTTTAAATTAGATTTTAAGTTAATAATATTATGAGTATCCAAGATTTAGTTATATATGAACCGAAAGGGCGAATCGCTACAATTACAATCAATAGAGCTGATAAAGCGAATTCGTGTAATGTTTCGATGTTAAAAGCGATACATGAAAGTTTAAATCAAGCTGATTATGATGAAAAAGTGAAATGTATCATTATAAAAAGTACTGGTGATAGGTTTTTTTCTGCTGGTTACGACCTCAAAGAAATTCAAGGTTCTCCTGAACAAGCAGTTCAAATAACAGAATGGGGAAGAAACGTTAATGAAAAAATAATTACAATGAAAAAGCTAGTTATTACTCAAATTCAAGGAATTGCTGTTGGATTTGGTGTTTTAATGATTTTAGCCTCTGATTTAAGGATTTTTGCAGATCGGTCTAAAGAAGAATTATATATAAGATTGCCAGAACTTGCAATTTCAGCTTTTCCTCAGACAGGAGCAACTCTTCTTCCACTATTAGCATTTGGATTAAGCTATGCGAAACATGCACTTTTTACTGCTGATAAAATAGGGTTAGAAGAACTCAAAAATAATAATTTTCCTTCAAGAATTTTTCCTCTTGAACAGCTTGATGGTGAAACCCTCAATTTTGCCAAACAAATTGTTAAATATCAAACGGAATTCATCTTCTTTACAAAAACTATGTTAAGGATTATGAATAAAGCCTATATAAAATCATGTCTTGATTTGGAAGATGAATGTGGGAAAGCTGCTTATGATGTTAAAAAAAGAAATATGAAGGAGTTTGACGATTTTATAAATGGCTTAAATGAAAAATATCCATAAATATCCACTTGAAATTTTTTGTGATTAACCCTAAGTAAATTTTTTTTAGTAAATGGTTCTGGGCTTTTTACTTTGTGATTTATAAGGGTTTTTAGTAACTATGTTCCTTGAGTAGTATAGAATTAAAGTCGTATAATATCTCTTTGATATGTTCCTTGGATATTACACGATAATATAATTAATTTGAATTTTATATTACTAGGAAATATATGTCAATGGTCATAACGAGTATATTATTAGGTATATCTCGATGACTTATCATTAGTAGCAAAAAGAGGTTGTGTGTGGAAGTATGAGTATGTATCGATCCTATCTGTTAAAAAATAATTTTTGGGCAAAAAAAGGAAATGAGAAGTATCCTAATGCAGAGAAGGTGTTTATAAAGCATGATTTGGAAGTGGGAGGAATTTATGCAATTCTTCAAAACGATAGGAAGGGAGTCAAAATCATGGTTGAGAATAAAGAGTATTTCTTTAATAACTTTGATAAACTTGATTCATTTTTAACTCGCCTTCAGCAGAAAAAAGATGATTTCATGAAAATCCTCAGAAGAAAGGATATTTCTCAAAAATTACGAATGTTAGAGATTTAGATTTTTTTATTTCAATTTTCTATAATTTTTTAATTGGAATATAGTGATTTAGTCGTAGTTCAATTAATTATTTACACTTATTACCCTTTAATCTTAAATGATCATATTATTGGTATAAAAAATATATTAGTTCTTATAAATTGGCTGAAGTCCTGTTTGAAAATGTCGTAATCTTAATTCAGCTCCTCGAGAAATCTTCACTTTAGGTATTTTATCTTTATTTTTATGGAGTTCAGTTATAGCAGCTATAGTATAATCGATATGAGTAGTTCCATACATATTTCTTGGAACCGCAAAACGGACTAAATTCAATATTCCTTTTCGCTGTTCGGGAGTTTTTTTATCCCATTCAAATGCAAAAGGTCCTAATTCACATGCACGTATCCCATAATGCCTTAATAATTCTATAGTAAATCCAACTCCTCCAAAATCTTCTATTTTCATATCAGTTCCCTCAAAAAATTTGTCCATGTTTAAATAAACTGCATGACCACCTGCTGGAAGAATAATAGGAATACCATTTTGAGCTAGTTTTCTTGCAAATTCTCTAACTTGCGTCTTTCGCTCATTCAAGTAATTTTCCTGTATTATTTCATACAATCCTGCCGCTAGTGCCATAATATCTCTACCAGACATTCCACCATATGAATCATTTCCAAATGTTAATATCTGTTTTTCTTTTAATAGAATTCCGATATCTTCTTCTATGGAGAATTTCTTGTGGAATAACCCTCTATCTCTAAAGAATAACCCACCTCCCATATTAGCAAGTCCATCCTTCTTGAAACTAATAGTGAAGCCATCTACATATGAAAACATTTCTTGAATAATTTTTGGAATTGTGTGATTTTGATATCCTTCTTCAAATTCTTGAATAAAATGAGCATTTTCAGCAAATCTACAAGCATCAAAAAATAAAGGAATTCTGTATTTTTCTGCAATTTTATGAACAGATTTAATGTTACTCATAGCAACAGGTTGTCCGGCTGCAGTATTATTAGTAATAGTAATATAAATTAGTGGGATTGAATCAACCCCTTTCTCTTGGATTAGCTGCTCTAAACTATTAAGGTCCATATTACCCTTAAACGGGTTCTTTTCATCCATCTCATCATAAGGAAAATCATCTAACAAATTTCCAGAAAATAAGTTTACTGGAATGATACCATTAGCAACAATATTTGCTTCAGTGGTGTCAAAGTGTCCATTATTTGGTATATAATATTTAATTTCAGGGTTTTTTTGTTTCAAAATAGGTGAGATAGTTGAAAAAAGGAGATGTTCTGCACATCTACCCTGTGGAACTATAAAAGCATTTGGACGAGTTAATTGATGAATACCACCATTTACAAATCCTCCCTTATATGAAGTTAAATAAAGCTCATCCATTAATTTATCTACATTTGTTTCTCCTGAAAGAATCAAATTGATAGCGTGTTTTGGATTATTTCCCCTCTCAAATGTGTCTCTTATTGCATCCAAAAGAACATAATATCCTTTATTTCGGGCATAAGATTCATCACCATGAAATAATGCAGCCCACTGGAAATCTGTCATTGTACCAGAACCAGAGTCTGATAAAAAATCTACGAATAATAAATCTGCAGGAAAGGAAAACATATTATATTCTGTTTTCTCAAGTGCATATTCACGTTGTTCTTTTGTTACTTTTTTTATAGTTCTCATTACTAAAGGTTTATTTGCTGGAACTGGAACACCTAACTCAGTTTGCAATTTCAAAATCTTCAACCTATTTTTAATATTAGAATTATTTTTTAGAGTTTTTAAGAGATTTTTGAATTTATAATTCTAAATCATTAAAAAATGATTTGTAAAGTTAAATCAAAGAATTTAATAATTGAAAATTTTAATTTTAATATTAAATTCATTAAATAATATAATAAATTTTTAAAGAGTTTATAAAAAATGGAACTTCCCGATTATATCAAAAATAGAATTTGGAAGGATAGTTTACCAGAAGGTTTATCTCTCGAAATTGATATCCCCGAAGATGTAACGTTAATAGATATTTTCAAAAGAGGGGTTAAATTTTTTGGCGATAAATTAATAATGAATTATTTTGGCAGAGAATTTACTTATAAAGAAATTGATACTTTAACAAGAAGATTTATTAGCGGTTTATTAGATTTAGGAATCAAGAAAGGTGATGTTGTCGCCTTATGGTTGCCAAATTGCCCTCATTTTAGCATCTGCTATTTTGCCGCAATCTGTATTGGAGCAACCTTAACAGCAATTTCTCCTCTATTTGTATCACGAGAAATGGCTTATCAAATAAAAGATTCAAGAGCAAAATATTTAATACTGATTGATAGATTTTTTTCAGCATACGAACAAGTTAAAAACGAATTGTCATTGGAAAAAGTAATTCTTGTTAATATAGAGGGTAAGACTCCTGAACAAGAAGAGGTTGATGAAATTATCCATTATAATACTTTGATGGCAAAATATCCTGAACCTCAACCAGAAATTGATAATCTTGAAGTAAAGATTAATACTAATGAGGATATTGCAGTTATTCAATATACTGGCGGAACCACAGGATTGCCAAAAGGAGCGTGTTTGTCTCATTATAATATTGTAGCTAATATTTTACAGATAAAGCAAATTTCCGACTATATGAAGGAAAAATATTTGAAAGATGATATCAAATCAGTTTCAATTCTCCCCTGGTATCATATTTATGGTCAAACGTGTGAAATTGCACAAAATCCAATGAGTGGGTCAATGGGATATATTCTACCAACTTTTGATATCCCTAAAATCATTGAATTGATAAATGAGAAAAAAGTTAATACTATGCTTGGAGTACCTACAATGTTCATTGCTCTTTTAAATCATCCATTAACCAAAGGTGCTGATTTTTCCAGCTTAAAATATGCAAATGTAGGAGCGGGAGCGTTATCTGCTGAACATTTCAAAGCATGGGAAGAAAAAACAGGATTTCCAATGGGAGAGGGATATGGACTTAGTGAAACAAGTCCTACTGTTACAAACAGTCCTCCTTGGGCTAAAAAGAAGTCAGGAAGTTGTGGTATACCTGTTGCTAGCACTTTATGTGGAATTATCGATGAAAATCTCAATTTCTTACCTATTGGTGAACCTGGTGAATTGGTTGTAGCAGGACCACAAGTAATGGTAGGTTATCATAATAGACCTGAAGAAAATGAAAAGGTATTTTTTGAGGCGGGTGGTTATAGATGGCTTCGAACAGGGGATTATGCGAAAATGGATGAAGAAGGTTATATTTTCTTAATCGACCGGGTAAAAGATATGATAAAATATAAGGGACATAGCGTTTATCCAAGAGAAATTGAAGAGGTTTTATATGAACACCCTGCAATTCAAGAATGCGCAGTAATCGGAGTTAAAGATCCAGAAAGAGGGGAAAATATTATGGCTCATATTATACTTAAGAGTGAATTTAAAGGAAAAAGCACTGAACAGGAGATAATTGAATGGTCGAAGGAAAATATGGCAGCATATAAGTATCCAAGAATTGTGAAATTTGTGCGTTCTCTCCCAAAGAGTGCTGTTGGAAAAGTTTTAAGGCGAGTAATTAGAGAAAAAGAAACTAAAAAAATAGAAAAAAAAAGATAATAATTAATTTATTCACCAATTTTTTAAAGTAGATTTTAGTTAATTTGTCAGAAATATGAATAAACGAATTGAAAAACTACGTACTCAAAGTCTTGAAGCGATTCCCTATCTTTCTTTAGAACGTGCCCTATTAATGACAGAATTTTATAAAACTGGGGCAGCACATAAATTTTCTGCTCCAGTTGCCAGAGCAAAAGCATTTAAATATATAATGGAAAACAAAAAAATCTGTATTAATAACAGTGAATTAATTGTTGGGGAACGTGGTCCTGAAGCTAAAGCAACACCCACCTATCCAGAAGTTTGTTGCCACAGTTTACAAGATTTAGATATTTTAGATACTCGTGATAAAACTTCTTTTAAAGTATCGGATGATACAAGACAAAAATCGAAAGATATAATTATTCCTTTCTGGAAAGGAAGATCTATTCGTGATAAAATATTCTCTAAAGTTGATGATGAGTGGATTGACGCATATGAAGCTGGAATTTTTACAGAATTTATGGAACAGAGAGCGCCAGGGCATACAGTGGCTGGAAAAAATATATGGAATAAGGGGTTTTTAGATTTTAAGCAAGAGATAAGAAAAGGTATCATAAGTTTAGATTTTTATAATGATACTGATGCTTTCAATAAAAGAGAACAATTAATAGCAATGGATATTTGCGCTGACGCAATTATCCATTTTGCAGAACGTTATGCTCAAGAAGCTAGACATTTAGCCACTATTGAGTTAGACCCAGTAAGAAAAAAAGAGCTAGAAAAAATATCAGAAATATGTTCTCATGTCCCTGCACATGCACCGAGGACATTTTGGGAGGCACTCCAACATTATTGGTTTATTCATTTAGGGGTTATAACAGAGTATAATACATGGGATTCCTTCAATCCCGGTCGCTTAGATCAGCATTTATTTCCTTTTTATAAGAGCAATCTAGAGAATGGTATTTTAACAAAGGAAGAAGCATACGAATTACTTCAAGCTTTTTGGATAAAGTTTAATAATCAACCAGCTCCACCAAAAGTTGGTGTAACTGCAGAAGAAAGTAATACATACACTGATTTTTGTAATATTAATATTGGAGGTTTGAAAGAAGATGATTCTGATGGCGTCAATGAAATGTCTTATATACTTCTAGATGTGATTGAAGAAATGAGGATTGTACAGCCAAGTAGTAATGTTCAAATTAGTAAAAAAACTCCTAACGAATTTTTAAAACGGGCTTTAAAAATAGTTAAAACGGGATTTGGTCAACCTTCAATTTTTAATACAGATGCTATAATTCAAGAATTAACAAGACAAGGAAAATCTATAATAGATGCTCGTAATGGGGGAGCAAGTGGTTGTGTTGAAAGTGGTGCATTTGGGAAGGAAGCTTATATTTTAACGGGTTATTTTAACTTAGTAAAAATTCTTGAAATAACGCTTCATGATGGGATTGATCCTTTAACTGGAAAACAAATAGGGTTAAAAACAGGAGATCCTAAAAATTTTAAAACTTTTGATGAATTTTTTGAAGCTTTTTCTAAGCAAATCAAACATTTTGTAGATATTAAAATTAAAGGAAATCAAATAATAGAACGTATTTGGGCTCAAAATCCAGCTCCATTTTTATCAATTTTAATTGAAAATTGTATTAAAAATGGGAAGGATTACAATGATGGAGGGGCAGAATATAACACATCATATATTCAAATTGTAGGTATGGGGAGTATTACAGACTGCTTAGCTTCTTTAAATTATAATGTTTTTGATAATAGAATTGTATCAATGGAAGAATTAATAAAAATCTTAGATAATAATTTCGATGGGTATGAAAATATACGTCAAAAACTAATTCATAAAACTCCAAAATATGGGAATGACAATGATTATGCCGATTTATTAACTACTAAAGTTTTTGATATAGTTTATAATGCAATTAATAATCGCCCTAATACTAAAGGTGGAGTGCATCGAATTAATCTATTACCTACAACAGTTCATATTTATTTCGGTCAAGTAACAGGGGGTACTCCAGATGGTCGGAAAGCATATTCTCCGTTATCAGAAGGTATTTCTCCAGTTCAAGGAATGGATATCAATGGTCCAACTGCGGTTATTAAATCAGCTGCAAAAATTGATCATCTGCGAACAGGCGGAACATTATTAAATCAAAAATTTACTCCAAACTTACTATCAAGTGATGAAGGTATTACAAAATTGGCTCATTTAATTAGAGCCTATTTTCAAATGAATGGACATCACATCCAATTTAATGTTGTCTCAGCAGATACTCTACGAGCTGCACAGAGAGATCCAGAAAAATTTCGAGATTTAATTGTAAGAGTTGCTGGATATAGCGATTATTTCATTAATTTAGGTTCAAATTTACAAGATGAAATTATAAGAAGAACAGAACATAGTTCAATTTGAATTAGTCTTTACTTTATCCTCAATTTTTTAATTCTTTTCAAGTTTAGAAGAATAGAAAAATTTCTATTTTTAAGGTTAGAAGTGTTTTCCTCTTATTTTTTTTATATGTACCTATTCAGTACATATATTTATATATGATCATTTTTTATATAATATTAGGTACATGATCGGTACATATTATATAATTATAAAATAAAAAATGAGTAGATAAAAAAATGAGTAAGGTAAAATATAAAGACGTTTTTAAAATTTTAGTCCTTGGAGCGCCTGGAGTCGGTAAAACCACATTAATTGAAAAATATGCTGATAAACCTTTACACGGTAATGTACCCAAAATTGGCGTTAATTTTTTTATAAAACACGTAAATGTTGATGGACAAGATTACACACTTCAATTTTGGGATTTTTTTAACGAAGAAAAATTTGGATCCCTTCATTCATTATATTATAAAGGTGCATCAGCTATTTTTTATGTAATCGATTTATCCAAACCTAAGCCTCTGGAATATCATCAAAATTATATTAAAAAAGTGTGGAATGAGGGTAAACTAAGTAATTGTCCTGTTCTTTTAATTGGAAATAAACTTGATTTAGTTCAGAATGAGAAAGAAATTGATAGGAAAAAATATTATGAATTAGTTAGAAAAGAAGGTTTATTAGGATATATAGAATTAACTTCAACAAATAACATTGATAACCTAATGAATGGAATTCCCAAGATTATTCAAACTACTTTAAAAAAGAGTTATCAAGTCAAATTTTTGGTTAATAGCAAAGAATATAAAGATATTAAAAGGTTTGCGAAGCTTTCTCATCAAACACAATCGGAGTTTATTCGTACAGCAATATGGGAAAAAATAAGAGCGATTGATGCTGGAACAATAACTAAGAATTTAAGAGAAAATAAGTATATAGAAAAAAGCGAATTACGACTAAATGAATTGAAAAGAATTAGAGAATTATTAGAAAGTTTGGAAAGATAAAAAAATTGAGAACTAATATAGAAATTATTCAATTTTAATGTATTTTCTTTTATTTTTTAGTTTTTAACCTATCATTCTGAGATAATTTAAATTTAAATCTGGATTATTAGTCAATACAAGATGAATAAAAATAATTGGGAATACTGGGCTTTCATTCTAATGATTATTGGATCTCTCCAATTCATTGTTCTAACTATAATTGCTATGTTTTTTTATAAAGGAGGAACATATGTGGATTCCTCTACTTCAAATTATGTATTCTGGTATAATTATTTTAGTGATTTAGGACGAATTAAAGCCCATTCTGGTAATCAAAATACAATTTCTGCTGTTATCTTCATAATTGCACTCTCTTTTTGGGGATTGTTTCAAATTCCTTTTTATATTGCTTTTAGGAAGTTCTTTAAAAATTCGAGAACTTCAAAAAAGATTAGTATGGGTGGCTCTTTTTTTGGAGTTATTACTGGAGTTTTTTATATAGGAATTGCTTTTACCCCTTTAGACCTTTTAGGTATGTTTCATGAAATCTTTGCTTTTTTTGGATTTGGGTCTGCATTTTTATCAAATATACTATATTCTGCTGTAATTTTTCATGATAAAAATTTTTCCAATTTATATGCTAAAATTTTGTTAATTTCTACGTTCATTTTAAGTATTTATTTTCTCACATTACTTCTTATTCAAAATATTAATACAACAACTAAATTACTAATTTATGTCGCAGGACAAAAAGTAATGATATATACACTGCTCATATGTGGAATTTTCCTTGGATTTGGGGCAATAAGACATAAACCATAAATTTTTAACATTTTTAACTTTTTATGGATCAAGATGAGTCGAGAGGAAAAACTTATCAAATTACTTCAGAATGGTTCACTTCGTGGAATAATTTTTGATTTTGATGGAACATTGCTCGATATTAGGGAAATTCTTGAAAAATCAATTGAAGAGGTTTTTGCTGAGAAAAAGATCAATGTTGATATGGAAACTACAATCCAAGAAATTGGAGCTTTATTAGAAACCATTCAAGGATATCCAATGCCAAAAATTTTACTTGAATCTTATGAAATTTTCAAACATATAACCGCTCTCAAGGATTTTACTTATTTCAAAAAATTAAGAATGGCAATAAAAATATTTGCCAAATATCTTCAATTATCAAAAGAAGCTACAATATTTCCAAGAGTAAAAGAGTTATTAAAAAAACTAAGCAAATCATTTGATCTTTATATCATATCTCATAACAAAACATCAACAATAATGGAACATTTAGAAAAAGAGAGCATTGACAACTTTTTTAAAGGGGTTTATGGAAGTGATAAAATTCCCGTTCAAAAACCAGATCCTATGGCACTTCAACCAGCATTAGAGAATTATGAAAAACGTAGTAGAGATAAGTTTTTAATGATAGGTGATATGCCTTCAGATATTATTGCAGGTAGAGAAGCAGGATTTTGGACTATAGGTGTAGCAAGTGGAGTAAGTAAAAAACAAATGCTTGCGGAATATAAACCAGATTTATTAATTAACTCACTAGAGGAATTATTATAGATACTTGAAATGAATAAGTCTCTAACTATTAATGAAGTTGCAGAGATTATTTTCAAATTATTAAATGCAGATCTCATTCTCAAGAGATTTATATAACATTTGTTTTCCAAGAGTGGTATAAATATAATCAAAAATTTGCATTAAATATAAAAATATAAGTATCTTCTCTTTTTTTGATCCAATCTATAAGAAAATCAGTAATGGATTAAATCATTTAAATAAAATATATAATTTTGTTAAATTAAAAAGAAATCTGAATAATATGAAAAAATTAAGAACTAAAAAAGTAATTATTTTGATTCTATTGATGGCTTTCCCTACGATGATGATTTTAAGTAATTTAATAACAAGAACAGCTGTAGGGGCGGGTATCCCTTATGATCACGAAGATAATCAATGGCATTGGGGGATACAGGCAAATGATACATTTTATTTTGAAACAGAAATGATTGTGACAAATCTGTCAAGTCCTACCCAAGAAATATCCGCTATAAGTAGATTTCCTCAAATATTGAATATTACTTCTATTGAAAATAGGACTCAGAATTTTATGGGTGAAGATCTATTTTCTGAAGTAAATATGACAATGCTTTATTATGATCATGAAGATGACGAGTTAAAGGTATTCCCAGGAATGAGTCCTAGTGCTTTTGCTATTTTTTGCTATAATGAATCTCATATGTTCAAAGAGCGATATTTCTCACAAAGTCTTTTACCATTTATTGTTCCGATCAATGGTACTTGGGATAATGAGGTCGAAGTTTTAGACGATATTATATATAACACTATGTATTCACCATTTTATGCCATGGGGTTTCTAAGTAGATTTAATATCTATGGGGCTGATAGTGGCTCAAATACAATGTGGTTTCAGAATTCAACAGATGGATACCATATTGATTTATCTTATGGTAATGATGGTGTTATAGAAAATTGTAATGCTTCATTTATTATGTATCAAATGGGACAGGAATTTTTATATGAATTAAAAGCTCAAAGAGTCTATGATTACGATTTAACAGATGAGATATCCTGGGGAGTGAATGTAGGAGATACATTCTATTACGACCAATCTAGTGATTCTTCTGGTATTGATTATCAAGATATTAGGATTGTCATTTCAGGGTTTAATGAATCTGTATATGAAATACTTTCTATGATGGGTCCGTTAAACATGACGTTTCAAAATGTTCTGGCAAATATATCGATTTGGGATGGAACTCAATATGTTCTAACTTATATAAATTCCACAATTGGAAGTGCGAACAATTTATATCCAGTTAATATATACAGCGCCGGAGGCATGTACTTTACAGTAATTCCCACAAGTTATACTATAGAAGATGTAGAATTTTTTATTAAATATATGTCATATATTAACCAACCCTTCCCTTTTGACCAAACTTATATATTCGAGAAAGATGGTTATTTGTGGACTGAATTAAATAGCTCCATATCTGATGATATCAGTAGTTCTAAATTTAATAGCACCAATGGAGTTCTTGAATCTATGCTCCAAATAATGGAAGATGAGATTAATATAGCCTCCTATAGAAAAGACTTGCCCGCTCCATGGAAATGGTCCGTAAGTCCAGGTGATATCATCTATCTAAAAGAAAATAGTGTTGATCCTTCAAACTTAAGAGAAGTTGATTATCGTGCAACAGTGACCGCATTTGGAGGTGTATTAATTGATATGAGTTATTTATTAGCAATGTTAGGAATAACAGATCAACCACTGTTCCAATTTGCTTATACAGTTAATGCTACATTCTATGAATGGAACCCCTTCTCAGAAACTTGGATTTCAAGTACCCATACACCATATCTTGCTGCAGGTAATGATTATTGGCCAATAATGCCAGCCTTTTTCCCCCAATACCTATGTCCAGTGGGTACAACTGGGGCTGATTTTCAAATCCTTCGTGATTTAATGGGAGCTGCCTATGATGAGTTCACATATACGAGTAATTCAGCAACCATTCGAAATTCAACTGAGAATAAAGCTTTATATTTCCATTTTAATGGATTAACAGGTATAATAGATTATTCAGGCGGATGGTTAGCGGATTATGGATATTGGAGATATATATCAGGATACATTAAAAATATTGTGATGTTAAATTCAGGTGTGAATGTTATTCCAATTGTAAGTGAACAAATCACTGATATTGTATCAACATTCCAAATTACTACATCAGGTCCTGGTGCAAGTTATCTCTATGCGATGCTATCACAAAATCCTGTAAACGAATCAATACCAATAGGAACTCCCTTATTCTATTTTGACCAATTAATTATTAATAGCATCTTAATAATAGGAAATATGACTATGACTATAACATTTCCATCAAGTATCGATCTTTCCGCAGGTGATCTCCATTTCTTTGCATGGAATATTTCTGGAACATCTCAATGGGAGGAAGCACCTCAAGAATTTTATGACAGTATAATTTATAATTATGTCACTAATTCAATAATAGTTGAAACTCCACCACCTCCATTCACGACAATATCATGTGTTTCTTTTGAACCTAATCCACCAGGAAGCTTCACATTGGATTCTAATGCGGGTACTCCTGACGATGATGGTAATTTCACACTAACCTGGGATGCTGCTGATAATGCAGTGAGTTATTCAGTTTATGAATATTCTGGCTATATTACTGTTATAAATGGTACTTTAACGCGCCTAGCAGATCATATAACAGACCTTTCACTTGCATTAACAGGATATAGTAATGGAACCTATTATTTCATAGTTGTAGCTCATAATGCGGTTGGGGATACTCTGTCAAATTGTATTGTGGTAACAGTTGAAATTCCTCCCGAAGCTCCTGAGGAGGGTGAGGGTGGGGGTATTATTTCTGGATATCCTCTTTACTTACTATTGACACTCTTTATCGTAATTACTTCAATTTTAATCAAGAAACATCGTAAAAAGTCATAAAATTCTAAAAAAAATTTTTTTTTCTTTTTTAAATTAAAAATAAATTATCAGAAATTTTCTGAATAATTTTGGATCTTATGATGTTGCATTTAATGAGTGATTAGTTCTTTAAATGATTCTCAGAGTTTCTATAATTTTTGTTTAATAGATTTCATATATTCTTATCTAAATGATCAGATAATCTCTTTAGTTATTGGAAAATGCTTCTTTAATCCTTATTATAAAAATCTTTTAGATTTTCCATAAACTTACAAAAATCCTTTGAATGGTTATATAAAAATATTTTCGAGAAAAAGATTTCCAGTACTAGTATTATCGAATTGATAATGTATAAAGTTAGTTATAAAGTTATTTTTGAAAATGGTGTTATCAGAAGAATTGTAGGTTAAGATTAAGCCATATTGGTTGCTTAATATTTCATTTTGACTGATTAAATTAGATTTACATCCTATAAAGGAAATTCCTAAATAATTATTATGAATGTTATTATTAGTTATTGTTTCTTCATCACAGTACTCCATATAAATCCCTGAATTTATATTAAAACCCAATTCATTATTTGATATCAAAATAAGGTCAAGATCGCTTGACCATGAAGGTTTTACAATTTCAATCCCATAATAATTTTTATTAATTTCATTATCTTTAATAGTTAAATTTTCGCTGAATTGTAAATTTATTCCAGAAACTGTATTATTTTCTATTTTGTTATAATATAAATCTAAATTTTCATTCCAATATGCTTCAATTCCATTCCATTTATTATAACTCAATACACTATTTGCAATGTTAATATTATTACACCATTCAACATCAATACCAAATCTTGAATTATTCGTACTAATAACATTATCGATTAAAATATTCTTACAATGGGTAAGAAAAATCCCATCTGTACTTTCAGAAGTATCAACATCTGAAATAATCGAATCATTGCAATTAATAAGAATAATCTGCCCTGCATCTAGGAAATCACCCCCATCTAAATTTATCCCATCAAAGTAAAAATAAAGAGGTTTTTCATTAATTAAATTGGATTTATCGATTATATTCGTACGATAATATTCTGGATGGTCATAAAAATAACCAAATTGGAAACCACATTCATATAACTTATTCAATTTAAAAGTATTTCCCAAACAACCTCCATTTAGAATCCCAATTCTACAAGAGATAACTTTATTACTAGAGATATTGTTTTCATCTCCAGTAGTAGTTGAGATTCCATTGCTACTTAAATTAATTAAATTATTTATGATTTGATTAGCATCGCAATGCGAATAAAAGTTAATTGCATACTCGGTATTGTTATAAAAGTTATTATTATCAATTTGACTATTAATACAATCTCTCCAAAAAATCCCCTGTTCATTTTCAATAAATAAATTTCTTTTAATTAAACAATTATTTATTCCCCATGATACAAGACCATATATATTTCTTATAAAATCGCTCTTTTCTATTTCAATATTATTGCAGGCAGATAATACAATCCCGTTCCGATTCTCTCTTATTATATTGTCTAATAACTGTCCATTACTCACATTTCTAAAATACATCCCATATTGAGAAGCATTGCTAAATATACAATTCTTAATTATAAAATTTACGTCTGAATTTAAGATGGTAATACAATCAAACGAGGAATTACCATCAATAGTTAAACATTCAATTATATAAGGATCATTTGGCAATCCAGAACCTTTACACCAGTTATATCCAATGCTAATGTCTTCCCATTGATTATTCCCGTCAATTAATATTCCATAATCAATCCGATAATACTCTAAACATTCAGGCTTAGTAGAATCTGGGGAAAATAAATTGAAAAGTATAATCCCAGAAATTAAACTTATTACAAAGGTTATTGATATCGAATAGATTAAAATTTGTCTTTTTAATCTCATTTTTATAAAATTAAATAAGATTAATTATAATAAAATAGTACAATCATATATATTAAGCTACTCGCCTGAAGGAAACAATTTCTAATTATAGAAGCAGATCGGAATTTAAAATAATGATTCAATTAAAAAAGCGATTACAATCAATTATATTAGGCTAATTGCATAATTGTAAGATAAGACCAGCCAATTCAGAAATCCAAGAATGGAATCTATTATTAATATTAGTAATGACAAAATCATGTTTGAAAAATTAATGATAAAAGACGAAAAAAAATATATAAAACTAAAAATTAATTATAGGTTTAGCAAGTGGAGTTAGTAAAAGAGAAATTTTGTTAGAATACAAAACAGAGCTATTAATTAACTCCTTAGATGAACTTATCCAGTTCCTCTAACCAAAAACGCTTAATTATTTAATACTTACATCTGGATTATGATTTCAGTTTGCCTTGACAGTTTTGTGTAAATAAATATAAAAATAAGTTCTAATATGATTTCTTTAATTCTCTTAATTTAAAAATAAGAATATAAGTGTATTAAAAAGATACAAAATGATGAAAAATGAAAATTTCAAATAGAATACGACCATTACTTTTAGTTTTATTAATTCTTTTTCCAATGTTGATGATAATCAGTTCCTTTAGTTTAAAAGTTCAAGCGGGACCATTTATTCCCGAATCTGATCCTAATAATGGTTGGCATTGGGAAGTTGATGTTGGAGACAAATTGTATTTCGAAGGTGAATTCATTTTAACAAATGCTTCCACCGGCGAGGTATATTCGATGTGGCGGGATATTTGGATCTATAATATTACATCGATCGAAAATGTTACAATCGACTGGTTAGGAATGCATGATTTTTCACAAGTAAATGCAACGCAATGTTATTACAATGTCACAGCTGGAGAATTAGAACCATATTATGTCTCACAAGAAATAGCTCTTTTTGGATATGATAGCATTGATCCAATAACTCTTAGAATCAGAGCAGGTCAAAACGGGATGCCATATATTTTACCAATTAATGGATCAAGCGGTGTAGAAGTCAACATACTGGCACCTGTTATAAATGAAACATTTTATTATCCGAGGGGAAATACAATGTATAATGCATTTGACAATTATACTTTTGATGAAGGGTCGAATAGAATATATTTCTGGAATTCTACAGATGATTTTTACTCAGATGCCACTTATTATGATAATGGAACATTGAATTATGGAGAAGCATATTTAGGGGTTAATATGGGAGATAGTCCAATATATGTAAATGCTACCATAAAACAAGTATTTAACGATGATATAACTGATGAAATATCTTGGGGTGTCTCGGTTGGAGAAGATATTTACTATAATTGGTATGAAGGTTCTGATGGGGAACTTGGAGCTGTAGATGTTAAAGTGCATATCACAGAGATCTCTGATGTATTATTAAATAAAACTAAAAATAGTTTTGGTAATCAGGAAGATGATCCTATCCATATGGTTTTTGAAAGGGTATTTGGTGATATTTATGTATGGAATGGTACAGATTATGAACTCGTAGAAGTCCACGAACCAATAGGAACAGCCAATAACTTCTATCCTCAATACTTTGATGAAGATGGTCCAAATTTGTTCAACTTCCTATATCCTACTGATATCACAATAGAAGATCTCGAATTTATGTGGAATAACGATACACTTCGTATATGGAATGCCCCCTTTGATGAAATTTACTATGATGAAAATGGCATTCTTGAAAGTGTGGTACAAAATTCTACTGGAACAAATCTAGTAAGAAGTGAGGTTGATAAAACTACAGGTATAGTTCAATCCTATTTAATGACACAAGGAAGTGAAATGTTATATTATGAAATTCAAACTCAAACATTAGTAGATTGGTCGGTAAATCCAGGTAATGTACTTTATTATAAACACAATGAAGAAGAAAAATTCTATGATGAAAAAGTCACCATACTTGGATCCTTGACTTATTTTGCTAATTTGAGTGCTATGTTTAATCCAATGGGAATAACCCTACCTACTGGTCAGCCAGAATTACAATTCTTTTCTGTTTTAATGGCTTATTTTGAGGAATGGGATTCAACTACAGAAACGTGGATTCCTCAGGGAGACGATCCTATAGCAATCTCTAATATTTACTGGCCAATATCTCCATTACAATTTAATTATGGTCCACCTCTAATCTTGCCAGAAAATACAGCTAGCTCTGACCTTTCAAATCTTTTTAACGTATTTGGAAGTGTTTATGATGAAATAAACTATACAACAGGTCATGTGATGCTTAGAAACAATACTATGGACAGAGAATTACATTTCTATTTCGATGAAACTACAGGTAGAGTTGAAATGATGTATGGATGGAACGCTGATCCAATTAATGCAACTAATTGGCGTTATATTTCAATTTATCCTAAATTCTATCAAGCTCTTACTTCAGGATCAAATTCATTTACCTTTAATAGTGATTTTCCGGCTGAGATTGATATCGATATGGATGTAAATGTAGCGGTGGGAAGCCCTGGTGCTGCATTAATATATAATTATTTTACTATGAATCCAGTGAATGTGCCTTTACCTAATGGCACTGCTTTCGCTTTCTTTGATCAACTAATCGAAAATCGAGCTTTCATTAGCGGAAATATAACCATGACTATAAGATTTCCATCATCAATAGATATAAGTGAGATTCTATTTTTCTTCTATGCATTCAATATGAGTGGAACAAATGAATGGGATTCTCCACCCCCAGAATTTTATCTTAATTCGGTTACATACAATTTCGTTGAAAATGCAATAATAATTGAAATGGAAGCATGGGATAGAGGTATTTTATCCGCGATGGCTTATCTTGTAATAGAGGAAGAATTACCCTCAGAAATCCCTGGATATGATCTGTTCCTAATATCATTGATGATAATCTTTATATCTACAATAGTAATCAAGAAAAAACGTAAAAAAATATAAAAAACTAATAAGTAATTCAATTTTTTTTTATTTGTTTTCTTTTTGCTGTTAATAGTTCTTGTGAATAATCTTGTAAAGAATTTATGCTCTGCCTAATCATACTTAAGAGATTCGTAATCAAAACGATATGTTTTTATATAAAAGATCCTTTAAGTAAAGATATAAACTCTTCCAAAAAATTGGAGTTTATTAAAAATTAACCCCTTTTTTAATAAAAAAAGTTTTTAGATAATTCGAATTATTGTTTATATCAAATTATTAGCGAGAAAAAGGTAATTAATATGCAACTTGAAAAACCAGCGAAAAAAGGTTATGAAATCGCTGAAGAAATGGAACTTAAGAAAGCCATCGAAGAAAAAATGCATGAAGAGCTCAAATATGAAAAAAGACATCAAGATTGGACCTATAAAATCTTGAAATATAACCCAATTGACCCACTCAATGATTTGTATCGCTATATTATCAGAAGACTAGATTTAAAACAAATAGAAGGACGACTTCAATGGTGGGCAGCATATATTTATATTAAATGGGCTGTCCGAACGTTTTGGAACTTTAAAGCAGAATATCCAAAGGGAAATATGTTTCCTGAATATGGTCCAGGCATTCTAGTTGGTAATCACGAGTCGCACATTGACCCATTCTTCTATGGAGCGGCTTGTCATAAACGTATCCGTTATATGAGTAAATTAGATAATTTTAAAACCCCTATTGTCCGCACACTCTTCCATAATTTAGGAGCTTTTAAAGTAGATCGTGAAAATCCTACATTAGGATGGGAAAAAGCAAAGGAGATTATTCGCGGGGGAGAATGGGTTGGAATTTTCCCTGAAGGTACTCGATCTCAAGATGGAGAATTAGGAGAATTTAAAACTGGAGCTGTGAGACTCGCAATTGAGATGGATGTTCCAATAATTCCTATGGCGGTAATAGGCTCAAGGAATGCGCTTCCTAAAGGAAAATTGGTAATGAAACCAACTCAAGTAATAGTACGTGTTGGTGATCCAATTTATTATCATGATTATGATCTTAATTCTGTCTCTTATGAAGAAATAAGGAGATTAACTGATGAATTAAGAAATATAATATGGGAATTAAGAGAAGGTCTTTATGGAAAAGAACAGGAGGAAGAACTTTCTATTGGTTCACCTGAAGATTACGAGAAAAAACCCAAATTTAATTTTATGACTTATTTGAAAGATCAAGCAAAAGGAGTTGTTAGACTCATTGATGATACTTGGTATGCTTTTTTAAGAAGTTTAGAAGAATTTGGGGTACGAAAACAATTTCAACATACAGTACAATGTTTTTCAGGAGACTTAGTTTGCGGTTGGTCAGATCTCATGATGCCCTATAAGGTGATTGATTTTGATAAATATATTCCAGCAGAAGGTGCTGCTCTTATATGTCCAAGTCATAATTCTGAATGGGATGTACTCATATTAGCTGCAAGTATGATACATCATGAGCCGAGACGTGTAATGTGGCAGATGGCAAAACAATCGCTTTTTAAGATTCCACTTGTTAATGCTTGGGTAAGAAATCATCATGCTTTTCCATTAAAAAGGGGGATGCATGATGTAGATTCTTATAATTATGCTAAAGAACTTTTAGATCAAGGAGAAGTAGTTTGTACATATCCTGAAGGAACTACAAATACCGGAGGAGGTCAACTTTTAGAAGGTCATACTGGTCCAATACGCTTAGCAATTGAAACAAAAGTACCTATTATCCCAATTGGTATAACTGGAACAGAAGCTACATACCCTAAGCGTGCAAAAATGTTGAAATTTTATAAAGGACAAATATTAAAAGCAGGACCCCCATTCATGGAACATCAAAAATATTGGGATAAACCAATTCCCGAATATGATGAACTTAAGAGATTAACAGCAAATATGATGGACCGAATTAGAGATTTACTTTACTACAACGAACCAGATGCTTGATTGATTGAGGACGTAAATAAATGGAAAGAAGTGAGCAAAAAAGTCAGAAAAAAATAAAAGTTGGTATACCAAGAGCTCTTCATTTTTATAGATATTTTCCATTCTGGAAAAAGTTACTTGAAGAATTAGATGTAGAAATCAATTTAAGTCCACCTACTAACAAAAAAATAGTTGAAGAGGGTGTTACTCACGGATTTGGAGAACTCTGTATTCCAGTTAAGATTTATTATGGTCAAGTTTTGAAGTTAGTTCGAGATCATCCAGATTTAGACTATATTTTTGTACCTAGATATGTGGCAGAAGTTAAAGAAGCTTATTTCTGTCCTAAATTTTTGTCTTTACCAGATGTTATAAAAATATTACCAGAAGTTCCCAAAATACTAAATTTTGAAGTAAATGTGAAAGAATTTCCAATTGCTACTTCAGCAATCGAGCTCGGAAAAGAATTAGGGAAAACTCAAAATCAAGCTTTAAATGCGTATAGAGAAGCTCAAAAGTATTTTGATAAATACCACAAGTTTTTGAGAGATGGTGCTCCTGTAAATCATGCTTTAAGACTTGTAGAATATAATCGCCCATTTACTTTACCGAAGAAAAAACATAAGGGAGACCTTAGATTTCTCCTTCTTGGACATGCTTATAACATCTTTGATACATTTATTAATTTAGATTTCCAAAAGAAATTAAGAGATCAAGGAGTAGAAGTCTTAACCATAGAAAATCTACCAGAATCCATTTTTAAGGTCCCAGTTATTGTTAATAAACGTTTGCGTAATTATTGGAAACATGAAGAGGAAATTATGCAAGCAATTCGGTATTTTTTAACTAAAGGACGTAATGAAATTGATGGCGTAATCTTTCTTGTTAGTTTTGCGTGCGGTCCAGATAGTTTGATATCAGAATTAATAATGCGAGATATGAAGGTTGTAGGTTTACCTTTCTTGGAAATTACAATGGACGAACACTCTGGATCAGCAGGAATGATTACGCGTATCGAGGCATTTGTTGAAATGGCACGACGCAAAAAAAGAAAAGTCGAACTGGAAGAGAAAATGAAAAAACCTATAACAACATAAATGGAAAAAAGAAAGCGAAAAGAGGCGCGCAGTATGTTTGACATGAGCGAAGAAAAACTAGCAATACATAAAAGAAAAGTAGAAGCGATCTCTGAAATGGTTAGAAATGCGTACGATAACGCGAAGCCGGGGGAATATTTCTCTCTAAAAAAGGCGAACGTTTCCCACATGGCTCCACAGCCGGATAACCCGATCTATAGTGACAAGCCGATAGACGTGAAGTCACTTACAGACA
>JBHLOG010000172.1:0-6388 GCA_048940765.1 Promethearchaeota archaeon
AATGGTCCAATAGGCATCATTTTAATTTGACAACTTCTATAATTTATTTTAAATTTAATTAGATTAATTATAACATGTTTATAAAGGAAATTTCGAACATGTTTCGTAGATATAATAATTTTTAATGAAAGTTAAATAAATGCAGTAGTTTATTTCTATTTCCTTGTAACTATATTGCATTATTTTAACATATTTTTTTTTTGAGATCAACGTTTAAATAGTGCCAATCCATTGTCTGAGTATTATTAATAAGTTGATATAAGATATCGATTAATTTTATAATGAGGATATAACAAATGCGCTTAAAAATAGAGTATAAAAAATTAGTTGGAATTTCTTTTATTATTCTAACATTGACAATTCATATATTTTCAATATATTCTAAAGCTCAAACAACAGAAAGGTTACATCTGAACAGTGTTGGTTTTTGTGATATAGAGGTTGGATACGATGTTCATGTACAGGGAGATTATGCTTATGTAACGAATAATGATGGCTTGATGATCATTGATATATCGAATCCAAGTGATCCTGTAAAGGTAGGAGAGCTTCTTTGTGGAGGAGTCATTGGAGTTGTTGTTGAAAACAATTTAGGGTATATTGCTTCACCTTCAAATGGTTTGATTATCGCGGATATATCAAGTTCCACAAACCCACAACAAGTGGGGCACTATGGTGCAGAGGCAAGTAAAATTGCTGTTTCAGGCTCATATGCATCTGTAGGTCAGTATTCTAATGGATTTAAGATTTTAAACATTAGTGATCCTACTAATCCTGTTCTTGTAGGTGAGTATAGTGATACAAGGTGTGATGCTATAGAAATCAAAGATAATTTTGTATATTATGCCAATGCTGAAGTAGGATTAAGAATTATAAGCGTTTCTAATCCGAGTACACCCCAACTTGTAACAACAATCTTCCAAACGGGTGGTGCTAATGATATCTATATTTCGGATGATGTATTATTTTTAGCATGTTGGGGAGCGGGCATAAGAGTAATTAATATATCTAATCCTTCATCGCCACAAATGCTTGATTCTTACGATGATAATGATGGTGGAGAGGAATTAGGATTAATAGAAAAAGATGGTCTTCTTTACGTGGCTGATAATTATGGAGTTGAGATATTTAATGTCAGTGATCCGAATTCAATTGTTGAAGTTGGTCAACGTACAAGCGGTGTGGAGGCTGCGCATGATATTGATGTTGATGATGATTATATTTACGTAGCTCAAGGGGGTGGATTACTAATTCTTGAGGTGGGAACGAGCTCCGAAAGTGGACAAAAAATTCCTGGATATAATTTCTACGTATTATATGGTATGATATTCGTTTCTTTAATTATTAGCATTCGAAAACGAAGGAATTAATAAATTTAATTTATTTTTTTCCTACCTAATGGTCCTTTTCGATTTCTTCTTTTATTTTTCTCCTTTTTTAATTGGATTTTTAATCATATTTAAAATTGAGATTCAAAGATTCAAAATAATATCTCCAGAACATTTTTCACGCGAATTTAGTAAGCATTTATCGATTTCAGGTTCAATCGTATGGTTAATTCCCAAAGCATCCAACCAGCAACTAATACGATAGATTACGCCACATTCATATTGCTTTTTAAATCCAAACATTTTCATACCGTTATAGGCAAAGCATTGGTTTATTTCCCAATGAATCCGGTTACTTTCAGGAAAGGAATAATTAAAGTCCATAAAATCACCTTTTAATATGCTAAAAGCATTGCTAATAAAATCCTTTAACTGTTCTAATGTTTTAATTTTTATATTTTCCCATCCCATTGCCTTTTTTATTCTTTGCGTTTCAATTACTGAAAGAGTTTTAATAGCAGCCTTATTTAGTTTGTTAGCAGCATCAACTCCTAATTTTTGGGCACTATTGTAAAACCATGAACCATCGTGAGTCATCCAACACTTAACCAGAAGTTCCCTTAATTGTTGTTTATCAAGTTGATCAAATAATGTCATCTCTATAATAAACACCAAATTAATTATGTATTTTTATTCGAAGTTATTTTCTAAATACAAATCGACTAAATCGATTCATCTGACCGTAATAATCGAATAATGCATCAATTCCTCTCATTCGTAAATCAGTATTCAAACAAATTTTGCTATGTAAAATACCATCAGGTGGTATTTGAGCAATTTCACTTGCGATATTATTAACTTCTTCTTCCAATTTTTCTCGTGGGACACTCAAGCTAACTAGACCAATTTGTTCTGCTTCTGTTCCTGTTATGGTTCGACCAGTCATTAAAAGATATCGTGCTTTTTTAACGCCCAAATAAAATTGCCAGAGAGGCATACTTTGAGCTCCACCCCATTTCACGGCGGGATGTCCGAGGATAGCATCGTCCGCTGCCACCGAGATATCGCATAAAAGTTGTAGGTAACATCCTGCATCAGTACAATAACCATGAACTTGCGCAATCGTAGGTTTTGGAAAATTAAATATGCGTGGATATTTTGCATAAATCTTTTTATTGAGGATTTCATACGAGCTTTTATATTGCCATCCTCCTTCTGGTTCTGTCATGTAATATGACTGCTTAAGATCGAAACCAGAGCAAAAACTTTTACCATTAGCTTTTAGCACAATTACTTTTGCTTTATCGTCCGCTTCAGCATAATCTAGTACTGCATCTAAATCATCAAGTAGCTGAAAATTCAATGCATTATGTTTTTCGGGTCTATTTAACGTTATATAACCAATTTTTTTATTAGTTTCATAAATTATTGTTTCAAATTCCATATTATTACCTTTAAATTTTTAATATATTAATTGATGTAATTCCTTAAAACAATTAAGCTTAAAAATTTTAAATGTTCTTTAAAAGTAAAACTATCTAAAGGATTTTATATAAAAGTCTAAAATAATTATTAGCATAAAAAATTAAAATATTGTTAATATTACTAATTTTTCAAGGAATACAGTTTCCAAATATGTACTAAGCCTTGAACGTACAAATCAAATCTATAGCAAAACAGTAGGAGCATATAAATTATTATTTGCTAAGAAAGAGAAATTTATTCCTTTTGGAAACAGCTATAACATATTATAAAGCTCTTTTATCAAAATTTAAAAAACTAATGTTTTCGCAATTAAATTTGGTACTTTCTTATAATCCAAATCTGATAAGGAGACCTCTTTTATAAATTGATCTGAACCCGTTCCCATAATTCTTTCAAATTTTCCATATTTTACTAATAAACTTGTTAAAAGACTTGCTAAAATTGGTGCTACAAAATAAGGTATATATGAAAAACCAGTTTTGAAAAAAAGTAGTAAATAATTAAACAAAATCATTATAAAGCCACATATTACCCCTAGAATAATAGCTATAAAGAATACCCGATAATTTATATGAGTCCAAGTTATTTTAGGCATAATAAATCCCCTTGATTAATTTAAAAAGAATTACTCATTAATATGGTAAAAGTTGTATAAATGTATTTAATTATGCGATTTTAAGCGTATTTTTTTTTATATCTATTTTTCTATTAAGAGAGCATTTGCAATAGCACTAACTGTAATTATAAGGATAATTAACTTTTAAGAAATTTAAGAATATCGATAATAATATCCGATAATTTATCTTTTATTCCTAAAAAAAGATTGACTTATATTCTTATATCTAATAAATGATTTAATTATCGTTTTTATGAAGTAAGACTATAGTTATTAAATTTGATAATGTTGAGAAATCAGTAGTTTCTAGATTATCTTTTTTAGGATCCCAACCAAATAATACTTTTGCTGCTTTACTATACTTCGATACATACCATTTCATAATAGTTTGTTTTTGGTTTAAATCTGAGATAATTTCTATACGAGGTTTGAAATTGTGAAAACCACGCATTACTGATACATCGTCTGGATTTGACCGTAAGTTTTTTATCCATGTCGCATTCTCTCCTCTCGCAGCAAAGATAACAATTGTTCCTTCATATCGCCTAAATTCTAGTGGAGTTCTTCTTATTTTACCAGTTTTCCATCCTTTTGTTTTTAAAATCAGAAAAATCTTTCCGAATCCTAATAAAGGTAATAATCTTACTCTATATAATGGGATCATTAAATATTTATTTAGTTTTTTCCATCTTTTTAAAGTCTTTTTTATAGATTCTTCATCTTGATAATGAAAGTTAAACATTACGGATCCAGGACGCGGTAATTCTTCACTATTCATGTTAATCTCGTTTGATTTAAACATTATCACCATTAGATTAATTTTAATATTTATGAATTTTAAACGATATTTTTCACTTAAATTTATTGAGATTGATTTTAAAGATTTATCCTATTTCGAGACATTGAGCTAAACATCTTTTAACGCACGCATTACAATTAATACACCTCTCTGAGTTATGTAAATCTACCTTTTTGTCCTTTTCATTAAATAAATAAAGATTTCTCGGGCAAACATCAATACATACCTTACAACCAATACATTTTATACGTTCTAGTTTTATTTCTCCATAAGGTTGTAATTTCATCGACATCCCTAAAAATTTCATTTCTTTTTCCCCTTTCTTCCAAGTTTTTTCACCTAATTCACTCTTGTAAATCGGAGTTAAGCCATGGAAATCCTCGATTAAGATTAAACCAAATATTAAAGAAATAATTATATTCCAAACTAAGTAAAAAATGTTAGAAAAAACAAAAATATAAAACAAGATAATAATAATTAGAATTATACCCTCAAAGATTAATGCTTTCGGCTTTCCAGTCTTGGTTTTAACACTAGGCAAAATAAGAAGAGCACCATAGATTACTGAGATCAGAATTACAATAGAATCGAGAAAAAGTAATAAGTCCAAAGAGTGAAAAAATATTGAGGCAATCCAAAATCCCAAATTAAATAAGAGGAAAATTGTAAAGAAGTACATGTTTGCAATTTCTAATCTCTTTGATATGGTAAACTTTATTTCACGCATTATTTCTGTCTTAACAAAATTGTTTTTCACATAATTTTGAATATTCTTGGCATAGACTGGACCAAAATTTACATCCCATCCTAATTCTTTTTTGATAACTAAAGGATCAATTCCGGGAGCACTTAATTGGGGTAGAATCAACGTCCTATGATTTACTAGATCATTTATTCCACTGGTTTTAATTATAGAAACTACAGAATCTGTTCTAAAATCATCTCCGCAAGCTCCACACCAAACATTTATTCCCTTTGAAGGAGCGATGAGTAAATAACAGTCAAGACCCTTCAGTGCTGTTAGAACTCTTTTTACAGTAATGGTGAAGTTACATGTTAAAAATACTGGGCTTTTTTCATTTGGATTTCCAACCTTAATGAGATCTGGTTCTGTTGAAAACCCAACCCATCTAAAAAAATATCCTCCAAATAAATTAAGTGCTTTTCTAATTGTCAATTTTTTTTTCAACAATTTTTTTAATTCTAAATATTTTTATTGAATCTAGAAGGTATAATCTTTCTTCAATAATCTTAAAGTTATGATTTTCTAATCTTTTTTCAATATCCTTTAATGGTTTTGTTGTTAACTGAGATTTTAAAAATGTAATTAACACAAGTGGTATTCTAATGATAAAATAAATGACTCTTTTCCAAATTTTCTTAGGTTTTACTTCATCTACAAGTATAAATTCACCATTTTCTTTAAGAATTCGATGTATTTGTCTTAAACTATAATCTTGTTCCTTTTGGTATAACTCACTAAAGGATAACATAGCTGTTATTTTATCAAAAGATTTATCAGAAAAACGTTCATCCAATTCAATAACCGGCATTTTAATAATTTGAATACTTTTAGTTAATCCTTCTTGTCTAATATTTTTTTTTGCTACCTTAAGCATTTTTTCTGAATAGTCAATACCGGTAACAAGTGCTCCTCTTTTAGCACATAAAATTGCGAATGTTCCCGTACCCATGCCAATATCTAAAAGTTTTTCATTTTTATGAACTAAATTATCAGCAATATATTTTTTAATTTTTGGTAAGCGCCCTAATGTTAAATTTTTTATTCCTTTATCGTATTTTTCTGCTTTCTTTTCTAATGCTTTCATATAAACGTAAGACATTTTTAAGAATACCACTTATAAAAAGGATTTCAATTAATAATTTATATATTTCTTGAGATTTTACTTTCAATTCGTATTAGAATAGACTTTCTTGTGATCAGAAAAATTTTTCTTCATGAAATTTATTTGGTTTAGAAATAATTATTTTTAATTTTGCTTCGAGTTCAGAGATTTTCTTACTTATTTCATCTTTAAAGCTTAAACCGGTCGTATTTAAAGGCATCTTAGCAGTATAGATGTAATAACGCCCTTTCTTTCCAAGAGTTTTAATTTTATTTTCTTTTTTTAGTCGTAAAAGATAAGTACGGGTATCTTG
>JBHLOG010000173.1:0-6354 GCA_048940765.1 Promethearchaeota archaeon
TATCCAAGTACTGCTTTTGCTGCCCAAATTCCTACAGCTGCGATATTATTTCTTGGTACTGCACTAGGAATTCCTCTATCGGGATCTCACATGTTAGTAGCATCTTTTGTAGGATTATCAAAAGCGAGTTATACTCCAACAAAAAAAGGCTTATGGAAAATAGTTTTAATATGGTTTTTAACATTTCCAATGGCTGCATTCCTTTCAATTCTACTATATTTCCCAGTTAATGCTGTTATTTAATTAGTATAATAAATTAAACAACAAATTCTTCTACTTTTTTCAAACCTAATTTTTCCAAACATTTTCAGTATAACAAGGAACAGGTATATCTTTCATTGTTAATAATCCAGAATTGGCACTAATAACTTTAGGAATTAAATTTGCTACTATTGCTGCTGTACCTATATCTCCATGAACTCCACCTATAATTTTTTGATGTATGTTAGGAATTCCTTCAATTTCTATACTATCATACTCTTCATGTTCACCAGCAAAAGCGATAAAGTCTAATACAATAACTTCTTCACCCATTCTCTTAGCTATTGCTTTACTCTTTAGACCACAGACATAGCCTTCTGAGACTTTTTCCCCATAAGAAGTTATGAATTCTTTTTCAGCGATTATTTCTTCAGGAGGAAACTCAATTATATCATCATATTGAAATGAAAGTGCCGCAACAATAATTTGGATAGACTCTTTTAATCCAACATGACCCGTAATTTCTTTTTTACTTATTTTTTGATGAAATTCTTGAGAAGATAAGCCAGTTCCTATTTTACGCTGAAAAGATTCTCTTCGCTTAGCAGAATTCATTATTCTTGTTACTTTTATAGAATTGACTTTTTGACAGGGTGCAGTAATGACAATGGGTAATAAATCCATAAGGTATCCCGGATTAATTCCCGTTCCAATTACGCTAACATTATTAGCCTTTGCTAATGCATCTAATTCTTCAGAAAGCTTAGGATAAAAATGAAATGGATAAATAAGTTCTTCACATATTGAGATTACATTACTTCCTGATAAGATTGCTTTTTTAATCATAGGGGTAATCTCTTCTAATGAAGAAGATGTAGCAATAAAGACCACGTCAATTTTTTCATTAGAAAGAATGTCATCTAAATCAGAACTTACTGTTAGATCAGATCTTTCTTTGAGATCTAAAATTTGGTCTATTTTTCGTCCTATAAGATTAGGATTGATATCAACAACTCCTTTAAGATTTATATTTTTACGTTTGATAAGTAACTTTGCAATTAATCTCCCCATCGGCCCAAAACCTACTTGGAGAACGTCAAATTCTTTACTCATAGACATTATCTTCGGTACTAAATTAATTCTAAATTTCTTTTTGATAAATAAAGGAAATTATTTTTATTGAAAATTTTAATTTAATTTTGATTGAGAAACAGGTTCAGCAATTTCTTCAATAACTTCTTGAATATGAAGTAAATTTTCATGAGTGTGAGCCATTGAAATAGATCCTAACCCATGTAATCCGGATACATTGCGATTAAAGAGAGATAATTGGAGTAAGGCTTCTCGTCTTTTATCCTTAAATTCATAAATTTGTTGTATTGATGGATTATTTATCCACTTTGTCATCGCATGGAGCATAATTATTGATTTATAACCCTTAGCGATAATTGGTAATTTATTTTCATTAAAAATTTGATTCAAATTATTTAATAATTGCTCACCTTCTTGGTTTATTCGGCTATATTCTTGTTGAGAATTTTTTAATATTTCCAATGTTTTTAATCCTGCTATCATACTTAGTGGATATCCTGAAAAAGTTCCACCCCCAATTAACACTTGATTATCTGCTTCTGGACTGGATTGAGCAATTATTTCTCTTTTTCCCCCTATAGCACCGATTGGCATTCCTCCCCCAATAATTTTTCCCATAGTAGTTAAATCAGGTATCACATTTATTTCATTTTGAAATAAGGTATTTTTAAACCGATAACCTGTAATTACTTCATCAAAAATGAGGAGTATACCATATCGTTCAGTTTCTTCTCTTAATTTTTTCAAAAATTCAATATCAACCGAAAAACCTCCACCACCTCCCAAAATAGGCTCTAAAATTATTGCAGCTAGATCATCAGATCTTTTTTTAATCAGATCAAAAATATTTTCATTATTGATTTCAAAATTTAAAATCCCTGCGTCATCCATACTAGGAAGTCCTGGACACGTTTCAAGATTGTATAAGCTGGGAACATAATAACATAATGAATCATTAGCTCCATGCCAACCATAATTTGCTTTTGCTACAAACTTCTTTTTAGTATATGCCCGAGTTAGACGTGTGGCATACATAGTTGCTTCTGTTCCTGAACAACAAAAACGAATTTTCTCAATTCCTTTATTATCTTGAATTAAAGTATCAGCTAACATAACCTGATAATCTGTATTCGTACCAAAATGCCATCCATTAATTATACTTTCTCTTAAAACTTCTTGAACTTCAGGATGATTATGCCCAAGAATCATCGCAAAATGTCCATTCCAACAATCAATGTATTTATTATCATCAATATCTTTAAGATAAGGTCCGTTACCTGAATTTATGAAGATTGGAAAAGCTCCAATCAAAGGTAGGCCGAAATTTCTGATGTTATGAGAAACCCCTCCAGCTAAAACTTCAATCGCCTTTTGCCAGAGCTTTTTAGATTTAAGTCTATTTTTCTGGTAAAATTTTAATTCTTCTTTAAGAAACATTTATTTAATCAAAATTTCTCTTATAATTTTGTTATTATATTTAATCATTTATATTTTCGAGTAATTTCTTTATTTTTCAATATTTTAAATCTCATGAAAATTATGATGAAAGTTTATATGTGAAATTAATTAAAGTAAGGTTAGGAAAATGGAATCAGATAAAGTTGAAATTTTAGATTTTTCTGGAGAAAACTTCAATAAAATTGCAATTCCTTGTTCCGTTTGTGTGATTATAATTTTTTTAATATCTATCTTAAACATTTATTTGATGATTGCATTTCCAGGAACTTTTATTAGTGTGTTTGTAAGTTTGATACTAGTTTTTATATTCATTTTGTATTATTCTTATATTATAAAAAAAGATCCTGGCAAACTCAGAAGATTTTCTATATCATCCGAAAAAATCGAGATTGAATTACCACATATTCCAATTTTTACAATATTTTGGAACGAATTTAAAAAAGTTGAGATTAGATTAAGAGAATTTACTTGTCAGCCATATAAAGGATATGAATTTCATTTTAGTAATCAAGAGAGTGATAAAGTATGTTCTGTAAGTTTAATGGATTTCCATAAAGAAAAAATTAAACAAATTTTAACTTTATTAAAAGACTTTTCCAGATGTATGAAAAAAGAATTTGTAGCTGTTAAAGAAACAAATGTTTCAGGAATATATCTTCTTGAAAATTTTAAGATTTGAAAATAAAATTAATCAAGTTTTGCTCCACAAGTTGGGCAAATTTCAATATTAACTCCACATGTTTCTCCACAAATTTTACAGAATTTTATAGCGCTAGAACCTTTTTTACGTGGTGGTCTTAATGTTGTTATTGAAATTGGTTCTTTGTTTTGTTTTTGGGGCATCTGATCTTCTGCTTCTATCGATTTTTTCAAATTCTTAGTTTCTATTGTTATTTCTTTTCCAAAAAATCCTCCAACCTTAATTTTTTTAGTACTTATAGGAGATACAGATAATTCAGGTTCCGTTTCGTAGGATTCCTTTATCACTTCTACAAGCTCTTCATGTATTTCCGGTTTTTCTATGGGTTCTTCATCTTGACCCTCCTCACTAATCAATTTTTCTGAAATAGTTTCTTCTGTATCTATTATTGGTAATTCTTCTTCTAATTCTTCTTCATAAATCATATTGACGAATTCTTCATCCAATTTTAAAAGTGTTTCGCATTGAAGGCATCTAAATATATGTTTAAAGCCAATATTTCTTGCAAGTGAGTATTTAGCGGCACAACAATTATGAAATTTAGTATCGCAATTAAAACATTTATGAATTTCATCAGAATGAGCTTCACAGATTGGGCATAACTCTTGTTCACATATATCACAAATTTCTTTGTCTTCTGAAGAAAGACTTATGAGATCCACTGCTAATTTTTCATAAAAAACTTTATCTTCTCCTAAAATTTGTTCTGCCTCATCAGATTTGATAATTTTGAATTCTTTTTTATTCTGAATTAAAGAGCCCAAAATAGTTTGGAGAAGTTTATCATCTGGGCAATAAAATGTTCCCCCATGAGTTTCACTTGAAATTACTTTAAGTTTGACATCATCTTCATAAAATTTCTGACCTCCAACCCGAATAATATCAATAAATGCTGAAAATTTTTTTGCTTTAATTAGCAAATCATAAAGTGCATTATAATAATCTTCAGATAATTTACTCGGTGTATCTGAAATTATTATCACTCTATAATTTTTTCGTACTTCTCGACTTTTTCTGAATATGTATGCTAGAATCTCATACAGTCCGTTTTCTAAATAACTTTTCTCAGTTTCTCGTGTTTCCCAAGCATCATTTATGGTATTTATAACCTCTTCAACATCTTTTAAATCATAAATATTAATAGGATTTTCATCTTTTTGAAATAATACTACTCCGTAAGAAGTTAAGACGTTAAATTTTTCTTTCTCTTTGATAAAACTACTAATGGCTTTGGTTAATTGTTTTTTCTTCAAAAAGTTAGAGATTAAATCGATGTAAAAAATAAATTCCTCAGAATTAATGGCATTTGTTCGCGGTAACATTTTATTCTCTATCTTAGAATTTTAAAAAAATAATATTAGAAGTATTATTTATTTTTAAGTATAATGTTAAATACTGATTTTATTTATCATAATTTTCTTTAAACTTGTTTGTATTAAAAGATTATGTTATAAAAGTATTATAAAACAAAAATCTTTATTTAACCTAAATTTTAAAACCACATTTAGAACATTTCATCTGCTGGGCACTTACACGTGTTCCACATTGAGGACATATAATAAAACTTGGTTTTTCTTTAGATCTTCTCTTAGTAGTAATCATTGCTTTTTGTGGTTTTGATTTTTCTTTTATTTGAGTATTTAGACTTGGTTTAAAAGTTGACGATGTGCTTCTTTCATAAACAATTTTATCACCTTCTTTCTTTATTGTAAAAATTTTTCCAAAAAATCCACCAATTCTGACTTTCTTAATTCCTTCGGGTTCTAAGGAGCTTTTTTGATCTATAGTTGGAAAGTCTTCTTTTTTAGAAATAACTTGTTTTTTATAATCAAGAATTTCTTCCTTCATATATTCTTTAACACTGTCTACTTCTACCTCCCCACTCACCTCTATAATTTCATCTTCATCTATTTTAAGAAGTACATCGCATTCACTATATGGACAACGAAAAATATTAGGAATACCTATATTGTGATTAATAACATAATTTGTTATACAGCAATTATGAAAACTTGAATTGCAATCTTCGCATATTAAAGGAATGTCATAGATGTCTGTACAAACAGGGCATATTTCTTCATTACAAAAATAACATACTAAACTCATCTCATCTGATTTTTTCAATGATTTCGCTAAATGATTGTAAAAAGCATAATCTTCTTTACTGATCTTAATTCGATCGGGTCGATCTGCAAATGTGGCTATATATTGTTTGCTTTTAACTAATTTCTTGATTATCTCAGAGAATTCTTTTTTCTCTTGAATGTAAAAGATTCCTCCCTTAGTATCACTAGCAAGCATATTTAGTTTTACATCATCACTGAAAAATCTCTTTTCTTTTTCCGATACTCTTATAATATCTATAAAAGTTGGAAAATTCTTTATTTTAGAAACTAAATTAAATAAAGCTTCCTGATATTCTTCAGATAAATCTGAGGGTGTGTCAGTAATGACAATTATTCGATTAAATTTAGCCTTTTTTCTTACAGTCTCAGCAATATAAGAAAAAATGTAAAATAATCCATTTTCGAAAAAACTTTTTCCTTTTGGACGATTATTCCAATTTTCATCAATAGAATTTGTAATTATCGTAGAATCCTTTTTATCTGTCAAAAAGATAGGATTTCCTTCTTCTTGAAAAATTAGGAGAGCATAATGACCTTTTATATTGACCTTGTTTTTTTCCTCAATATAATATTTAATGTTTTTTACAATTTCTTTTTTTTTTAATAAATCCTTAGTTAAATCTAAGTAGATATACACATCTTCATTCATTCACATCACACATCTCTACCTAATTTTAGAAGGAATCTCCAATATTTATAGTGATAATAATGATAGAACTTCCTTAAATATTTTTTAGAAAAGTATTATATTTGATATACAAAATAATTATAAATAAA
>JBHLOG010000174.1:0-6312 GCA_048940765.1 Promethearchaeota archaeon
AGCCACTGATTGCACTTTTAGTCTTATAGAATAATAGATCCCTTCTAATACGATAGTTATTTGAGAAGAATTCTTCTTTTCGGTGTTAATTTAGGTATTTATCATAATTCGTCATTTTGTTATACTCATTTCAACTAAAATGTTAAATTTATAAGTATTAACTTTGGTTAATTTGTTATGGAACTTCAAAAAAATATAAAGTTAGGGGTATTTTTGTTTCTTTTACTTCTTGTTTTTACAGTAAGTATATCATTTGTTAAAATTGAGCGTGATACCGATTTATCTGATAGAAAGATAATTTCAACTAATGATCCAGAAGATTTTTATGAGCCAAATAATAATAGCACTTCTGCCTATAATCTTATTTCGAATGAGGCAAATTGGTTAAGTTCGATAAGTGGTACTGGAGCACAATGGGATGAAGATTGGTATGTGGTCTTTTTAGACCCTGGGGAAGAAAGAATATATGCGGAATTGACATTTTCACACGCATTAGGAAATATTGATATGGAGGTATATCAAAGTGATGGTACTACCCTTGTTGCTAGAAGCGACTCTTGGGATGATAATGAATATTTTGATGTTAATGCTCCTTGGACTGGAACTTTCTATATTCGTATTTATGGTGATAATGCAGGAAATGGATATAATCTATACTGGGAAGATCTTGCACCATTTATAATAGATGATAATTATGAGGAAAATGATTATTTTGGTGATGCTTATCCTCTAGTATCGCATGATGGACAATGGTTATCATCGATTTATGGTCCAGGAATGCAACAAGATGAAGATTATTATGAAATATATGTACCAAATGGAAAGGAGCATCTAATAATACATCTTATAGTTTTTCAGTCTTATGGTTATGTTGATATGGAGCTTTATGATAGTAGTTATTCATATTTAAAGGGGAGTTATTCTGGAGATCATAATGATTATATTGATTTTTTCGTTCCAACAAGCGGAGATTACTACTATATAAGAATCTATGGAGATAATGGAGGAAATGAATATGATCTAAGATGGCAAAGTCTTAATCCAAGTATAATAGATGACGCTTATGAACCAAATAATAATTTTTATGATGCCCACAACCTACTATCATACGAAGGATGGTGGTTGTCATCGATTAATGGTCCTGGATTTCAAAAAAATAATGATTTTTATAAAATAGAGATAAAGCCTGGATTTGAATATCTCAGGTTAGCACTGGTTTTCGATCAAAGTTTAGGTAATCTTCAAATAGACCTTTATGATAATAATCAAAATTCTATACCAGGAGGTTATTATGGTCAGAATAACAAATATTATGATTATAATCTTCCATCAAGTGGGACTTATTATATAAAAGTCAATGGAGATGATGCAGGAAATACGTATGATTTATGGTATGGGACACCTGTAGATATATATGATGATCCTTATGAACCTAATAACGATATGAGTGAGGCATATGATCTTAGAGATGATGAACAAAAATGGTTAAGAAATGTTAAAGGAAAAGCTGTTCAGGGAGATGAAGATTGGTTCATGATTGATATAACACCAGGATTTGAACATTTGATAGTTAATCTTTCAATTACTTATGGTTTTGGAAATATCTGGTTTACTATTTATGATGAATGGTGGGGTTATATAGGTAATAGTTATGCAGAATCATACGGAGAACATTTTGATCAACTTCTATATCATGGGACTTATTTTATTCAAATTAGTGGAGATAATTCTGGGATTGAATATGATCTTTGGTGGGATGATCTCAGAACTGATTTTAGATCCGATGATTATTATGAAGAGAATGATAATCACAGCTCTGCTTATTATCTTCAAGAAAATATTTGGTTATCGGATATTAATTATTACGGATTGCAATATGATGATGATTGGTATGAAATTTTCGTTTATGAGGAGGAACTACAACTAGGTTTAGCAGTTATTTACGATTTTCAAGAGGGATTTGTAGGAGTTAGAATTTATGATGAAGATCTTGTACTGATAACAAAAAATTCCACTATGAAAGATAATGAATTTATTAACTATGTACTTCCATCAAATGGAACTTATTATATTAGAATTTTTGGCTATGATACTGGTAATGTTTATGATTTATGGTGGAAAACTGAAGAATATACTCCATCCCAAATAAGACAAATCCCCGGATTTGATTTAGTTATTACTATAGGAGCTATATTAGGGATTACAATTATTATAATGATTAAACAAAAAAGAAGTAGATTAATTTCTTAATAATTATATATTTCTTTTTTCTCTTTTTTTAAATTTTGGTTAAACATTCTATTAAATCCTATATTTTAAAAACTTTGTTTTATTTAACCTTAATAACGCTTTAAAACAGTTATAAGAGAGAGGAAAGGATGGTTGATTGCAATCAAAATGAGAGAAAATATGACTGTGCTTGTACATATGACTGTCATAGAAGGGGAAAATGTTGTGAGTGTATTAGTTACCATCTTTCAATGAATCAATTACCTGGATGTGTTTTTGCTAAAATTTCTAAAGCTGCTGAAAAAACATATGATAGAGATTTTGAATATTTTGCAAAATTAATATTAGGAAAATAAATATCAATATACTAGGTCAAAAAAATGGAAGAGTTTAATGCAATTTTTAAAGAAAATGCAGTAGATTATATACAATTTCAATTTACAACGATTTTAGGACAATTTAAAACTGTAGAGTTCCCTATAAAAATATGGGAAGAATTAAAAAACGGCATTGGAATTGATGGTTCTAGTTTAGGATTTCTTACAACAGAACAAAGTGACATGCGTATTGTACCAGATCCTAATACATTTAGCATATTTCCTTGGAACTTAAGGGTTGGACGGTTTATATGTGATTTAACTGATAATACTGGTAAAAGTTATCCAACCTGCCCTCGAGGCATACTAAAAGCAATTACTTCAAAAGCGAAATCTCTTGGTTATGAATTACAAACAAGACCCGAACTAGAATGGTATTTTATTACTAAAGAATTTAAACCTGCTGATAAAGCAACTTATATGGATACATTACCTCAAGATCAATTTCAAGATCTGCGCCGTCAAATTACAGATGATATGATTAGTATGAATATTGGAGTTAAAACTATTCATCATGAATTTGGATTAGGACAACAAGAGGTTGAATTCACTGCAGATGAGGCATTAAGACAAGCAGATAATGTACAAACAGGCAAATTAATTACAAAAGTTAGAGCTTTTAAGAATGATTTAATTACTACGTATTTACCAAAACCATTTGATCAAATGGCTGGTAGTGGATTACATATTCATCAAACTCTCAAAAAAGATGGTGAAAATGCATTTTCAGATCGAGAAACAGGTATCAGCTCTATCCTCAGATATTATATTGGGGGTATTCAAAAGCATATCAACGCAATTTCAGCTATTTTAAATCCAACAACAAATTCTTATAAACGTTTAACACCTCATCATGAAGCTCCAGTTTACGTTTCATGGGGTATTGGAAATAGAACAGCACTGATTCGTGTACCTGGGTATGAAAATTCCGCTCGTATTGAGTATAGAGCTGGTGACGCAATGATGAATATATACTTAGGAACTGCTATACTTCTCGCAGCAGGATTAAATGGGATAAAAAATAAAATTGAACCTAATCAACCAACTTCTAAAAATGTAGATTTATTGACAGATAATGAACGCAAAGATCTTGCAATAGTAAAACTTCCTGAGAGTTTGGAAGAATCTTTAGAAGCTTTTGAAAAAAGTAAGTTCATTGAAAAAACACTAGGAAAAGAATTTGTAAAAATTTATTTGAAATTAAAATATGCTGAACTTCAAGAATTTGAAATTGCTAAAGCAAACTCTACTGAAAAAGATTGGGAAATTAGTAAATATCTTTATTGGTAAAGGAAGAATTCAATAAAAAAGGACTGATTAAAAATATTTTAATATTTTTAATTCAATTACTCCAAAAATTTTACTTGGACTATTTTTGCTGTTTTAAAATGTTCAGCTATTTTAATCATTTTAAGGATTTTTTTATCCCATTTTGGATTTAATTTTATTCGAGCATACATAGTATACCAAGTAATCACTTTAAGCTTTTCAGACCATTTAGAGATTTTTTTTATAGGTTTACCAATTCCT
Source organism: Promethearchaeota archaeon (assembly GCA_048940765.1). Lineage (GTDB taxonomy): Archaea > Asgardarchaeota > Lokiarchaeia > Sigyniarchaeales > SOKP01 > Loki-b32. The sequence continues at coordinate 4,137 of JBHLOG010000174.1, forward strand.
ATATGCCAAAAAGGTATTTCTGCTCCAACTTTCTTTGCCCTTTTATGAGCTACTTTAATAGCTAAGTTTGAAACACAATCAAAAATTAACTCTCCACCAGGAAATTTTTTAGCTAAAGCATCAAATAGTGCTGAAATTTGTGATTCTTGAAAATAATAGATAAAACCTCCAGCAATAATAAATATCCCTTTCTCAGGAGTGAATTCTATATCATCAAACCAAGAATAATCCAGAGCAGATTTTGAAATATATGAAGATCTATTTGATTCTGGTAAACATTTTCTTCTAAATTCAATTGCATCAGGCAAATCTAAATCATACCATTTAATGCTCCCATTATCTACACGGTAAAATGTTGTATCCAACCCTGCTCCAATATTAATAACCGTTGCTTTTGGAAATTTTTCAATATATTTTATTACAGCATCATCGAAGTTTTTTGCCCTAACTAAAAGTCCAATTCCTCGCCATTCACCCAGATAATCTTTTAATTTTGTAAAATCATAGCTAATCTTCTTAATTATCTCCGAGGATTTTTTATCATCTAGTATCTCAGGATATTTTTGACTATATTTTGCTCGAGCCCATAATGGACCTAACATAGTCTCTTGAACGTTTCCAATAATTGGTAGAGCTGTTTCTGACATAAGATTTCGAATTTTTTATAATATAAAAAGAGTTTTAAACTGAGACGTTTGAGATATATACCCACCCTTCTGTCAGAGGATTAGTCACCCAAACCTCTGTGGAGCATCCAACTTTGCGGCCTACCTAAAGCTAGCTCCAAGTACATTATCGCTTTCATTTGGCCTTGCACCAAGGTTTTAGCTCGTTCCAACCATTCCTTTCTACAATTTCTCTGGCTTATATCCAGATCATTAATATACGTAAGAAGGCAGTGTCGTTTCAGTTGCTAAATTACAATTCTCATCGTAGTAGTTACCTACACCTTGCTTGGAGAGTGGGGTGAGGTTCCTCAGCGGGTTAAACCCTCCGTGAGCTCCATATCTCACCCGTCTCGTATTTTAAAGGTAAAGTAAACATATAAATTTTTGTCTAAAAATTCACAATTATTTTTTATCAAAAGCATAAGAAATTATTATTGAAAAAATTAAAAAAATTCAACTATTTAAAATTTTTATTCTTTTTTGTCTTCATTAATCGGCATCGCAAATTTACTAATTTCTGATTGAATTATATTTAATTTGGATGTATGTTACTCAAAATATTTTTCATATTTCAGATATTAAAATCATTATTTTCATATAGACTTTTTAATTTCTTAATTGTTCTAAACGAATGCGTAATTTGAAATGTATTATGAAGGTAACTCTTTTTTTAGATTTCAGTTCCAACTAAAGAAATTTTAATATAATTAGATTCTTTGAATAAACCATGTTTAATTATGTACTAGTAATAGAAAATTCTAAAATCCGAAAGATAAAAATAGATGAGTCTCTTAAAATTGCATTAGCTTATTAAGTTTCTTTAGAAATTATCAATGAAACAGACCAATCTCAAAATAAAGAATTTATTTGGAAATGGGGAAAAATTAACTTTCCTAATAGGGGCGGGTTGTTCTGTTGATGCTCCTTCAAATGTCCCGGATGGTAATGTAATAAAAAAAGATTTAATTAGTTATTTTTGTGCAGAATCTGAAATTGAAAATATTCTTAAAATAGAAGATTTAAAATTAGAACAAATATTAGAGATAATCTACTCAAGCTTAGATGAAGATCCTAAAATTGCTGATTACTTTGGATTATTTCATAAACCTAATCTTCAGCATATTTTCTTAGCGGATTGCATCAATAAAGGGCATTTCGTAATGACTACGAATTTTGATTTTTTAATAGAAAATGCACTTATTAAATTAAATATTCCTCTTAATGAAATTTTACCTGTTATTACGGAGGAAGATTTCGAAAATTACTCTAATCCAACTAAATTATTTAAACGTGGATTTAAAGCAATTTATAAAATCCACGGTTCAGCTAAGAATATTATAACTGGGGAAGAGACAAGAAGCTCTTTTATGAAAACAATTAAAACTCTTGGATTAAATAAATCAGGAAAAAGTTTATATCAAATTGAGCCTCTTAAGCGGATTTTATTAGATAATATCTGTGAAGGACGTTCGCTAATTATAATGGGTTATTCAGGTATAAATGATTTT
>JBHLOG010000175.1:0-6307 GCA_048940765.1 Promethearchaeota archaeon
ATTGAATTAAATTAATAAAGTCTAAGAAAATTTAATTATTAGAAAACCAATAGTAGTAATTAGAGTTATAGAAAGTATTATTAAAAGTAATATTGCCAGAATTTGTGCTTGTAGTGCTGCTGAATATTTTGCGAGGGCTTCATTATATATTTTTTCACCTTCAATGATTTGGTCTCCTAATCCGCCTGTAACTTCCCAAAAAGGGATCTTTTCTACCCATTGTCTATTCTCATCCATAATTTGTTTTTGTTCCTCCATAATTATGGATTGATAGGACACAATAAATGAACTGAAGATAATCAGAGCTCCAGAAATACTAATTATCATAATTCCGAGACATAAAGAAATTGTTTTCTTCTTCTTATTCATGGATATCGAAATTCTAGGTTTTATTTACATAATTTAAAAATGCTTTTACAGCCATATGAAATTTTGGATCGGGTACAACAGTCAAGTGGTCTTTTCCTTGGATTTGAAAGTGGCACGCATTTGGTATTAATTGAGCAATTAAAGTTTTATCTCCTGGTATAAATTCATCCGACCCTACTACAGTCATAACAGGTACTTTAACTTTCTTTAGTAATTTTTTCACCTCATTTGGAGAACCTAGCCATTCGGGCGTTTCTTGAAAGTTAGCTGTCATAACAGCAGCTAAAGCGTCTAAATCATTTCCTCCTAATTCAGCAAATTGACGAAATCTACGAGAAATAGGATCCTTAACTTGATCAATATTTTCTACTTTGAAAGCTTGTATTCTTGAAAGATTACTTTCCCTATAAAGAGCTCTTTCTTTTTCATTTTGAGGTGTATATAACACAAAACCTCCTAATATCGCTGATATAAAAAGTTCTGGCTTTTGCAACAGTAATTGAAATGTCATATAAGCACCTATAGAATACCCAAAGAAATTAGCTTTTTTTATTGACAAATTGTCCATGAGTTTAAGAATATCCCCCGTCATTTTTTTATATCCATAATATGACTCATCGTGAGGTTTATCGCTTTTTCATTGACCACGACAATCTAAAAGTACTATACAAAAATTATCTTTTAAAATCTTTACCCAATTTGTTTGTTTCCAATTTTGTTCTAAATTTGATGCAAAACCATGGATTAATATAACTGGTGGGCCTTCTCCTTCAGTTTCATATAAATTTTCAATCCTTTACTATCAAGATACGGCATTTTTAATTTTCCTCTATTTTCATTAAGAATATATTTATTCTCTTATTCTTTTTAGTTCAATTTTCACGATATTGGTTCTATCTGGGCACTCAAACTCCATTATATCTTGATCCTCAACCCATGACTTAGGAAAACCTCCACCAAATTGAAGCATCATAAGATTAGGAAAGATATCATGATAGAAAAACCCACATAATCCTCCTGAATCATGACAATCCAATTCTATTTTATCTCCTACTTTATGGCCAGCATTGCAATTTCCTTTTACATCCTTTATAGTTCCTATAATTTTATAACCTACTTTAGGCATATTAATAACCTTCTTACCTTTTAATTTTAAATAATTGATAATTTAATTATAATTAGAGATATTTTATAACTTATATTAATAAATTGTTAAATTAATTATATTAAGGCGATATTTTTGTCAGACTTAAAAAATTTAGGATACCCTACTGAATTCTGGGAATATTTTGAACAAATAACAAAAATCCCACGGTGTTCGCGACAAGAAGAAAAAATTAGAAATTTTATTAGGGAAGAGGCACAAAAACTTGGATTTCCAAATAGAATCGATAATGCAGGAAATCTTGCTGTAAGAGTTCCGTCAAACTCAGACTTAAAATCAAGATGTATTCTACAATGCCATCTGGATATGGTATGTGAAAAAAATGAAAGTGTTCTACATGACTTTTCAAAAGATCCACTTAAATTGAAAGTTATTGAAATTAATAATGAGAAATGGCTTACAGCTGAAGGAACCACATTGGGAGCTGATAACGGTACAGGGATCTGTTACATATTAACTCTCATGAAAAAAATTCATAATAAAGAATTAACATTTGAATCGCTTGGATTTGATTTTTTATTCACCATTTGTGAAGAATATGATATGGGTGGGGCAAAAAATATTGAAAAAGACTTAGTTAATGGTGATTTCCTAATAAATTTAGATTCTGGAGGAGAAAATGATATCACTATAGGCTGCGTAGGGGGTATTTCTATTAAGGCTAAAATATATAAAGAAATAATAAACTCTAATCAGGTTAAAGAGAATCTAATTCCGATTAAATTTAACTGTACTGGATTAAAGGGTGGGCATTCTGGAGAAGATTGTAATAAAGGAAGAGGGAATGCCATAAAAATTTTAAGTCAAATCCTGTGGAAATTAAACAAAAAATACTCAATTTATCTTAACTCTATAAATGGAGGAGGAGCAGCTAATGCTATTCCAAGAGAGGCAAAAGCCATTATATTTGTTAAAAATGAAGACTTTTCAGCTATTAAGGCTTCTAGTCAAGAATTTTTCATAGAAATAAAAAAACAATTTGAAGGAGTTGAAATGGATATGAATTTTTCTATTGAAAAACTGGAACATTTTGAAGACTATGAAATCTTGACTCCAACTTTCCAAGATAAATTGTTTAATGTTCTATATTTAATTCCCAGTCAAGTAATCTCTATGCATCCAAAAATAGAAAACTTACCATTCTCCTCCACAAATTTAGGTGTCCTAAAAACAAATATAGATTATATAAAAATTCGTATGTTACATCGAAGTTTTAGCAGTTATTATAATGAAGAAACCTGTGAAAAAGTTTTTGAATTATTAAAAATGTCTGGTTTAAAAACAGAAAGGAATATTCGGAGCAGTTATCCCCCTTGGACTCCAAATTTTAATTACAAACTTCTAAACATAACTAAAACTGCATATAAAGATACTTTTAATAAAGAACCAAATATTAGGGCGATCCATGGAGGTTTAGAAGCAACCATATTGATAGATAAATTACCAGGAATAGAGGTTATAGCAATCGGTCCCACAGCGATAGGACTTCATTCACCCGATGAAAGTTTACATATTGAATCTGTTGAGAGGATATGGACCTTTTTAATTAACCTTTTGAAAAAATTAGATTGAAATATTTTGGGGAAATATTATAATAAAGTGATATATAAAAGTTTTGACATTAATTGAAAAAGTTTAATCTATAATATAGATCTGAAGTAAATAAGTATAATAAGCATAATGTTTTAGACTTTTAAAGACATATTGTTTTCGGTCTTCAATAATTCAAATATAAAATTATAAAGATTTCGATTAAAAAAAAAAGAATTATATTTATTATTAAACTAGTTTGATTTATTTCGTAATTAATCAAGCAACCAATCTGCAGGTGTTTCATCAATATTATCAATGACCGATGATAAAGCACCTACAGTAGGTTTAAGTGCACTAACCATGACTGTATTTGGTTTATCTTCATTTGTAAATTGGGGTGCATTATGAGCGATAAGATGTACAACGGGTATTCCAATAGCAGCGAAAAGACCCCCTTCTCCAGGGGCTATACCAAAAAGACCCCCTAAAGCAGGTTGTACCGATGTGCGAGTTAGATCATATGTTGTGATCGCTTCTATAGAATATTCTAAGAGATATGGATTTCCTGAATTTAAAGGTCCAGAAATAAACCAAGCTCTCGGAGAAATCATACCCGTATCAACAAATTTACCATCGATTATTTTAAATTGTTTTGAAATCATCTCAACGCTAATTGCAGCAACAACATCATCTCTTACAGCTGCAAACAGTTCACACATATCCAATAAGGCTGGTCGTTTGCCAAAATGACTTGCAGTGGCAAGGAACATTAAAGTTCTTTCCCTCTGGGATATAGGAATCTGAGAGTAATATTTTGCCAACCCCATAACCACAGCCATCCCCGAAGCTTCATTAGTAGCCCATCCATCATGATGAGAATTAACAACAATAATCTCATCTGTTTGTCCAGGTAAGATCCCATAAACATTATAAGATGTTCCTAAACCTTCTGCTCCAGTTAAAATAATTGTAGCTTCAACAGTTTGACCACCTAATAACATATTTCTCAAACGTTCTCCGTCATTTGGACTTATATATACCCCTGGAAGAGAACCATCAGCATAGGCATGAAGATACTGGTGAATATTATCTGCAGTAAAAGTAAGAATGCCAACATATCCTTTAGCTCCATAGTGATGAGCATTTTCATATGACGTATCAAAATTGTCTACAGGCCAATTCTCAGTTATTTTATCTCCTGGTAATGTATTCTCTGGATCATATGTAAACATACCAAATAAACCTAGGATCGCTGTTGGAAGACCTGGAGCAATTAAATCTACTACTACAATTTTTCCCGATGCATCCACTGCTTCAAATTCTGCTTCTGATCCAGTACCTACGTATACCATTTCACCCGATACTCCACTTGAATCTGTTAGTTTCGCATAACGTACAAAACCAGCAGGGATCAGCTCTTCCACTCCATCAACACTAATTGTTAAACTCCATTCGTCAGGAAAACTAACTGGAAGATTAAATTCTTCTAAATGAGTTTCTAATCCGAATTCCTCGAATTTATCATAAATATATTGTGCTCCTGCCCAATCTGCCGGTGTTCCTGGCATTCGATAACCATATTCACCTTCATCGCCAATTTTCCATATATCTTTTATCCAACCGAACATCGTTCCATTAGATGGTATTTTACTTTTAGATCCATAACCCTTTCCAGCATTAGCTAATGGAACTAGAACGAAACCTAGCATTGAAATTAAAAATATCGTTAAAACTATTTTTTGCTTTAATTTCATACTTATTCATTCTCCTTTATATTGGGTATTTATATCATTGCGCCCCTCCTCGGCGCTTAATCAAGACGGATTAAAATATATTTAAAATGTAAAGGAATCACAAAAAAATTAATTCTGTTCCTCTTTTTGAAATATTATTTTTTGTAATAAACTTAGATTGGTTTAATGTTACGATGAACTGATATATAAAAGTTTAGACCATAATTTCAAAAAATTGGATCATTAAATATATTTGTTGTAGGAGTTATTTATTTCATTATGGAAATCTTCAAAAGAGAAATTATTGATTTTAAAGAAAGAAAATTTCCCAATAAAATATGCTTTGAACCAATTGGAATTATTCACTCACAATTTAAAAATCTTAAAGGTATCCCTATTCAATCATCAATGTCTGAAATTAAAGGGAGCATCGAAATTCTTCCACAATATCAACCGGGTTTAAAAGATTTATCTGGATTTTCTCATATTTATTGTTTATATTTTTTTGATATGGTCAAATTACCCGTACCACTTCAATCAAAACCTTTTCTAGATGATAAAGTGAAAGGAGTATTTGCTATTCGAACACCTTTTCGACCCAATCCTATTGGACTTTCAATCTTAGAGATTTTAGAGATAAAACAAAATCAGATAAATGTAAAAAATGTTGATATATTAGATAAAACACCAATTTTGGATATAAAACCTTATATCCCCGAATTTGACAACCTTAAAACAAACAAAATAGGATGGTTACAAGGGAAAATTAAGAAAAAAATTAGCTAAAGTTGCCTTAAACCTTTTTTAAATTTTTTAAAAATTAAGAACATTTTAATAATTCGTTTTTCTTTTTACGAACTCTTTTAGCTTGAATCGCAATAGTTTCAAGAAGTCTACGTTGATTTGTGGATATCCAAGGACCTTCACAATCTATTGCAGCATAAGGAATATCACTTTTGTTAGCTAAAGGGCGAATGATTGCCTGTGAGTTCATTGCAGGTTGGCAGTTGAAAGCTCCCATATTTATTAATCCATCATATACACCTGATTTAATTGAATGGATAAACCTTCCAGTAATTACAGGTATTTCGGTAAAACTGTTTGATGTTACGTATTTGTTGCCTGCTTCAATAAGATCTACATAATCCACATAAGGATCAAACAATAATCCTGTCTTACTTATTATTTTTCTGTATGTATCACATTGTAAAGCTAAAAATTTCATCTTGTCTAACCCTCGTTTTGCTTTTACAGCATCTCTCTTATATTCCTCTTCAACAATGGAAATGTCTAATGAAGCTTCTTCAAATTGTTGTCTTGGATTAAAAATGCTTTTTCTAAAACCATATCGCATCACAGGTTCTGATAATAACAAATTTAATGATTCAACAAGATCTACAACCTTAACAATTATTCCTTTATCAAGAAAATACTCTTCTACTGGATAATGGTTGAACAATAAATTTAAACCCCCAAAAATCAAGACTTTAGGCATTTCTTCAACTTT
>JBHLOG010000176.1:0-6300 GCA_048940765.1 Promethearchaeota archaeon
CATTTCTTTATTTCCCCGAGCCCAATCCGAGAAAATGTTAAAATAGTAATTCATTGATTTTAAATTTTCAAAAGAATGTGTAAAAAAACCTTCACTAGTCTGTTGATCCATAATATTCGCTACTTTTATTGATAAATCCTTATCTAACATATCCTTGGGATAAGAATAAAACACTAAAGGACCAATTTTGCGATTAAAATAAGATAAAGCAATAATACTCTTCAATTCACGGTTTCTCCCTTAGATTTTTTTTCCATATACCCTATATATAGACTTTTTTGTTTATAAAACTAATAGAATTGAATTTCAATTAATCAAATTTCAAATTTGGTCTTCTTTCTTTTTTCTTATTCTACGTATGCAACATCTTTCATTTTTGGTGGTTTATTATTGAAATTTTGAAATGTACCCTCTAAACTCGCTCCGTGTTTTAATAAAGTGCAAAGGATAAGATCTTTGCTTGCTTTCGATAACTTGATAATTCCATCGACTCCTTCTATAAGAATTTGCTTTAATTCTCCATGACTAAGTTCTTGTACGGCATGGTTTGACATGGATACTAGTGCTGCACATATTGCACTAGTTAATTCATCATTTATATCACTTGATAAAGCTGATTTGATGGGTAATCCTTCTCTGGAAACAAGGATCCAACCCTGGTTAGGTTTCAATTTGTTACTTTTCTCGATTTCAATTAAAACTCTTTCTATATCTTTCCATCTCATAATTTTTTACCCAACTTTTTTTCCACATACATGACAAATTGGTTGTCCTTTGGGCAATTCAGCACCACAATGCTTACAATAAGGTTCATACTCTTGGATTTTTTCGGTAATAGGTAGTTTGGTTAGTGTTTCACCCGCTAATGCTAAATCTTCAGGTGGAGTAGGGGGTTTGAAAATATATGGGTATGAGGAATCACGATTTCTGTTTAATACTCGTCTTACACATTCATAAAAGCTACGATAAATGTTTTTCCTCTGGTCATATAAAGCACAGGTCTTGAAAATAATAGGATTTTGATCATATAATTCATGATTTGGTTCATACCATAATTGTTCATCTTTTAAAACTTGTTTAAAATCTTCTTCTCCTATAATTTCTGTAAGATCTTGTTTATTAAGCATGATAATAAGAGGAATTTCTTTAATCAATTCGCCTCTAGAAACGTTTTTCAATTCTTTTAAAGATTCGATATTGTCTTCAAAAAATTGAGTCTGTGAATCAACAGTAAATATTACTCCGTCAGTTCCCTTGAAAATCTTTTTTCTTAAAGGAGAAAACCTTCTCTGACCTGCAACAGTATAAACATGGTAAAATACTTTTCTTTTGCTCTTTTGTTTTATGGATTGAAAGATCCCCCTATCGTAATACAAAGTTGCACCGCTAGCCATAGAAATTTTGGTTAAATTACCAGTAGGTTCAATACCTGTTTCACTTTCTTTTGTCAATCTATAAAGTGTATCTACAATTGTTGTCTTTCCTGAACCAAACATTCCCCAATAAAGAATTTTTATTAACACCTTATTATCTGCTGTAAATCGAACCATTGTAAATTCCTTAGAATTTCTTGATTTTTTTAATTTACATATAAGTAAAATTTAATTTATACATAAATATTTTTCACTTTGCTTTTACGAGGCGTACTACTTTTTTCTCCCTCATTTTTTTCCTTTAAATAAAAAATTGAGCTTTATTAATTTAATATTTATAAGTGAACTAATCCAAATTGTTAATTAGTACCGATTAAAAAAAGGAATTTTGTTGATAGTCATTTTAAAAGAGATATATCTGCAACAAAAGATAATAAATTATTTTTAAACCTTGGTTCAGCAGTTATTAAATGAAAATTTTGGTTATGATTTAATAACTATAACAATCTTTTTATCAGGAATAGCCATTATTTCTGCAATCCTTATTGTATTTGTATTATCTTCCGAGCTCAACGCTAAAGAGGTAATACCAAGGATTATCCTTATTATTGAAGGAATTATCATCATTTTTGTGTTTATAGCTTTATTTTTTTACTTTTTAGATCGTTTCTTTATTGTTTTCTTCTATTTTCTCATTCCTGCTTTAATATTGATCTCTTTTGGTATTTTCTCTAAATTTTATCGCGCTAATAAAATCTTATTAATTTTAGGAGCACTATATATATTTTTTTACCTTTCAGCTATTTTTCACCCCGTCATCTGGTTGTGAAATTAAAAAAAAAGAAATAAAAGAAATTAATGCGATTTTCATAAAAGATTAATTCAAAAAGTTCATAAAATTGAAATTCCCTTAGAACCATTCTTATCTTGACTGGATTGGATTTTTCGCGCTGCTTTTTGAGTCATGCCTTTTTTACCCATTTTTTTAATTACTTTCATTTTTAATGAAGATTATATATTATGAAACAGCTTATTCCATTCACTCGCTTGGGAATAATAAGTTGCTTCTCTTAGTATTTCAACATAACTTTCTAATTCATCACTCGAATATTCGTCCAATATGGAATATTGAGTATAAACTCTATCAGGCAACTTTTTCTTCTTACTTAAAATATTAATGGCTCGAGAAAAGAATATTTTTACTGCTTTATCCCAAGTATGAACTTCAGTTTTATCAAATATAGATTCGACTAATCGTTCAATTAAATAACCTTTCAAGGGTTTGCCCCAATTAAAATTCCAGTATTTAGTTAGGAGAATTAATTTTGTAATTTTTCCATTCTGCTTCTCATTTAATTTAGAGAGTGCTTGCTCTTCCAAATTAGGATTCACTTTTTTAATACCTCCCATGCCATTGGGAATGACAAGATATCCATTAGGGTTCTCAATTGCTGGAATGCAATCAAAAAGGATTGAGATATTTTGATGATCTATTCTAATAGGAATTGCATGTCCATATGGAGGATCTTTTAATAATTTCAGCTTCATTTCATAATAATATTGATAAGTTTTTAGATAAGAATAAAGTAATTCGAAAAGAAGACTGCCAGTCAAATGATTTTGCTCAGGGGGATAGGTATTTTCTTTTTTAAATATAAAATAAATATCAATATCAAACCTGTTTTTAATAAAGAGCCCCCTATCAAAAGATCCCCCATACCAAAATCGCTCCAAGGTATATTGATAACTTTCCCTTGATAAATAAATATCAGACCAGTAAGGCATTTGATATTGACAAACGTTTTTTAACCCATTGTAGAAATCGTCAGTTTTCTTTCGAAGCAAGGTCTTCTGATTCTCTTTAATTGTTAAAGAATTAATTAATTTGTCCAACTTAATGTGAATTTTATTAGCAGTCAAATCAAATCCTAAAGAAAATATTATTCCTTTAATAGATCTTTAATGCCTATAGCTTTAAATTTATAATCTTCCTCTCTTTTCTTCTCTTTTAAAATTCTTTTAATAATTGATCTTTTTCCTGTTTTTGTTTTCATTTCAGGATAATTCTTTAGTATATTCATGACTTAACTAAAATCTGATTGATGAGAGTAAAGTTATTAAAACTCTTCTCTTTCTCGTCTTGAGCAAGAAATTCTGTTCTTTTATCGCTCTTTAATTAATGTAAAATTTTAAATATAAAATTGTAATCTTTCATATTATTACAGATACGTTTTGAGGAGGAGCGAATGAGAAACTTTATAAAAGTAAAGAGATTTTTCATAATTTTAGGATTCCTTATTGCGTTCACTTTTTTTATCAGAATCAGTTTCAACTATTATCAAGTAGGTAAGGATAATTTTACAAATGATAAAAGTGAACTTAAACAGAAAGTGGTTGGTTCCTATAATGTTAACCCCATATATATTGATGATACAGATCCAACAAGGAATTGGGCGACTACAGAAGCTTCTTATGATTGGTGTACTGGTTCTGGAACTATAAATGATCCATATATAATTGAGAATGTTATTGTCAATGGCCTAAATTCTGATAATTGTATTATGATAAAACATTCAATAATTTATTTTATTATTAGAAAGTGTACTCTTTATAATTCTGGTTTTAGTAATGCTGGAATCTATTTAAATTATGTTGATAATGCTTGGCTTGATAATAATTTTTGTTTTTCTAATTACCATGGTATTTTTTTACAGGGCGATGGAGATTTTAACAACATCACTAATAATATTGTGAAAGATAATACACATGACGGAATTGCCTTAGAATCTTTTAATGAGTTTTGTATCATTCATAATAATACCGCTATTAATAATTATCAGCATGGAATAATATTAAGACAAGAATGTGAAAACAATACTATTTCAGAGAACTTTGTAAAAGACCATATTTATAGTGGAATCCAAATCCAAGGTGAGAGTGCTAATAATACAGTTATTAAAAATACTGTGATTAAAAATGCTAATAGTGGAATATGCATAATTGTTGACAGTACGGAGAATTTTATAATACAAAACAATATAACTAATAACATTGGGCATGGAATACAGATTCACGAAAGTCACAAAAATATAATAAAGGAAAACACCATATTCAATAATACAATTAATGGAATTAATTTTTTTACCACTTTTGTGAATGGTGCCATATATAATATAATTGTGAGAAATAACATTACAGATAATTTAATGGGAGGTATTCATATGGATAATTATAGTATGAACAACATAGTATTTCTAAATAATTTTATTAATAATAATGTAAATGGGTATGATTCGGGCACAAATAATCAATGGGACAATGGGACTATTGGTAATTATTGGAACGATTATCCTGGTGTGGATGCAAATGATGATGGAATTGGAGATTTCCCTTATAACATTACTGGAAAATCAAATAGTAAAGATAGATTTCCCATATGGAAAAAAGATATTTTAAATCCACTTATTTCAATTAATTCACCAAGTGAAAATCAAATATTTGGAATAAATGCTCCTGAGTTTCATATTAAAGTCGATGATCAATCCTTCCTTAGTAAAATATGGTACACTCTTGATGAGGGAATTACAAATTTCACAATTATAGAGGGTGCTAGCCATACTATAGAAATAAATGGTTCTATAAACCAGAATGCTTGGAATAACGCAACAGAAGGAGAAAATGTAATAATCTTTTGTGCCCAAGATGTAGCTGGTAATATTGGTATTCAAATTGTAATCGTTATAAAACGCATCCCATCTCAACAAGAGATTCTAGGATATAATATGTTAATTATAATTGGGGAGATTTCTCTGGTATCAATAATTATTATAATCATTTCACTAAAAAAGAAGGATTCTCCTTCACATCTTCATAAAACATTTTGAATGATCAATAAGAAGCTCAAGTAATTAATAATTATTTATAAAAATTTACCTTGGAGATTTGCAAAGCAATTTTATTTTAAATATCTCTTTTTGAACTTTCAATTATTCTAAATAAAATTTTATTCGAGGTTGTAATGAAGCATTTTTAGTGATAAAGATTAAATCTCTTGTTTTTAATATTTTTTAAAGATTAATTAATATCAAAATGATGTGATTAAATTGTATATTGATTGTCATGCACATATATTCTTCAGTCCTTTCCCCTCAGAAAGTATTGATAAAGATATAATAGGTGAGATACCTAATCCTAGTATAGATTTTGTAAACAAAATAACTACTAATGCAGGAGAGAAAGGAGTAAATTATATTGTTGGAGTTATTAGTAATCCAAAAGACTTTCCCAGTTATCAAAAACAATTGGAGCTAAAAAATATTATACATGTTATTGGTAATTCAAGAAATAATGCTCTAAAAGATCATTCATATATGATCTCATTATTGGAAAAGGAAATTGAAAGAAAAAAACCTCATGGGATAGGAGAAATTGGATTGGATTATGAATATGGGTTTGATACGTTAAATAAGAATGAGAAAAACATATTTAAAAAAAAACAGCAGGAATTGTTTCGAAAACAAATACAAATAGCGAAGGAGTTTGATATACCAATTGTCGTTCATGTAGGGTATGGTACAGATAAAGATATTGTAGAGATTTTAAAGCAAGAAAAAGCTCATTATGTGGGTGGTCAAATCCATGAGTATATGACTAAAAAAGAATTAGCTTCTGAATTACTTGATATGGGTTTTTATTTCTCTTTTGGATATTCGCATGTAAGAGATGAGGAATTGAAGGGTATTATTGAAATAACTCCATCGGAACAAATACTTATTGAAACAGATTATCCGTATAATTTAATGGAATCTCCCAAAAGGTTTATTCTTCCTGAAGATGTGGTTTTAATAACCGAAGAGATTGCTATGTTAAAGGAAATTGATATTAAACCTTTTGCTAATCAAGTACTAAGAAATGCTAAAGAGCTTTT